>JAIVJN010000013.1 GCA_020200025.1 Acidobacteriota bacterium
GAGCAATCCAAGCGGACCAGGTACTGCCGCCGAATGAGACGCTTGACCGAGGCGTGTCCGCCACGTGAACGCTCGGAGAAGTGACACGGAGTGTCGAACTCCGCAGATTTTTGTCGTCGCTGGTGCGGCGACGATCGACGATCACGCATGGAAGTTCGCGGCGTTCTTCGGTACGTAACTTGCTGAGGCGTCGGACACCGGAGGGGTGCGATGAGTGTGGTTCGGTTGCTCGGCTTCGCGACGTTACCGTGCGGATGCGTCGTGGGCCGCTACCGCGACCTAGGCAGCACGCGCGAGCTGGTCTACGTCGAGGAGAAGGGCGCGAGCTGTGAGAGCCAGGCGCACCGGCGCAATCACACCGTATCGCGCGAACGCGAGCGGTACGCCTCGACTCGGTCCGGCCCGATGAGCGCCCGAGCCTCTTGATTGCAGGTCGATGACTGATTGTGCACGTTAGGTCGAGGATGTTTGATTCGATCTAGGGCACGACGCGTTGGTTCGATGACGGGTCGATCGACCCCGCTCTGACCAGCGCCTCAACTTCCTTCAATCCATTCGTCGATCGCCGATCGAGCGATCGACAATCAATCTCCATCGGCGATCCGAACGTCTGAAATGTTATATTTCCTGCCATGAAAACCCTGATGACCCTGGGCGCTCTGGCGCTGTGCCTGGCTACGGCACCACCAGCCTCGGCCGACGCGCAGGCAGGTGGCGGCGCCGCCGCGGCGCAGGCTCAGCCGCCTCCGCCTCCGCCGGCGGTAAAGGTTGGCGAGCCGATGCCGGAATTCACGTTGTCCTACCTCGAGCCCGCCGCCGACGGCGGCCGACCACAGTCGAAAACGGTCACCCTCTCCAGCTTCAAGGGAAAGCAGGTGGTGGTCCTCGCATTCTTTCCGGCGGCGTTCTCACCCGGTTGAACGACAGAGATGTCCCGGTACCGGGACAATTACGGCCAGTTCAACGCGAACAACGCCGCGGTCTTCGGCGTCAGCGTCGACTCGACGTGGGCGAATAAGGCCTTTCGCGAGCAGATGAGCCTCGACTTTCCCCTGCTGAGCGATTCGCGCAAGGACTACACGCGCAAGCTGGGCATCCTCGACGAGACGTCCGGCTTCGCCAGACGCGTCACATTCGTCATCGACGAACAAGGCATCGTTCGTCATATCGATCAGGGCTCCGAGGCGATGGACCCGACCGGTGCGGTCGGCGCCTGCTCGCTGCTGAAGAAGAAGTAATTACAGGTGCGACAGGTGCTCAGGTGCAGCGATGCAACATCTTGCGAACACCGAAGCACCGGTCGCACGGCACCCAAGTACCTGCGTACCCGTCGCACCCGTCACACCTGCCTGTCGAAACGCATCGTCAATGCGCAGCGCGTCGTCGAACCATCTCTAAACATCATCTTTCGTTCTGATCTCTCTTGAACCCATCCGGTGCATGGATGTAAGCTCGTCCACTCTTCGGGGGAATGTGTGGACCTGCGCCAGCTCGAGATCATTCGTGCCATCGCCGAAACTGGATCGTTTACCGCCGCCGGTCACAAGCTGCACGTTTCGCAGTCGGCCATCAGCCGACAGATTCTCTTGCTCGAAGCGGAGCTGAAGGAACCGGTGTTTCTGCGCATCGGCCGGCGCATCCGCATCACGCCGGCGGGCGAGTCCCTCCTTCAGCTCAGTCATCGTGTGTTCCAGGACCTCACGGACACGATTGCCGGCATTACCGATAGTCAGGAGTCGCTGCGCGGCCAGATCCGCCTGCTTGGCGGCATGACCGTCTGTCTCTACGTTTTTCCCAGCCTCTTGACCGAGCTGAAACGCCAGCACCCGGCTGTCGATCTGAAGCTCATGACTGGCAGCTCCGAGCATTGCCTGACGCGTTTGCGCGCGGGCACCGGCGATTTGGCCTTCCTCACCCTCCCCGTCGAGCAGCCCGACCTGGTGACGGTGCCGGCGATGCAGGAGGAGCTGCTGCTCGTCACCGCGGCGAAGCATCCGCTGTCGAAAAAACGGAAAGTGCCGCCGCAAGATCTGGTGCGACAGCCCTTCGTGCTGTTCGAGCCGGGCTCGAACACGCGGCGGGTGCTCGACGAGTTCTTCATGACCGCCCGCATCGAGCCGCAGATTGTGATGGAGACCGAGAACGTCGAGATCATCAAGGCGATGGTGCGCAACGGCATCGGGATCAGCATCATCCCGTATCAGGCGGCCGCCCGCGATGTGGCCGGCGGCCATCTGTTCTGCGCCAGAATCGAAGGGCGCGCGCTGGTGCGTGAGACCGGGTGGATCTATCCGAAGATGAGCCGCACGCCGCGTTCAGTGCAGGAAGTGATTCGCGCCTTCGAGCGGGTCCGCCCGAAGTTGAGGCTGGCGCCGTGAGGGGAGAAACGAAACCGTGTTTGTTTTCGCGGGATCGAGTGGAAAACGGGAACCTGGTTTCGTTTCTCCCCTACTGCTTCTGCGTTTCGCGCGCCTGTTGCCTGAGCGAGTAGGACGTCCGGTGCACGACCCTCGTGTCGGGTCGATTCACCTTCACCTCGATCTTGCGCGTCCGCTTGAGCGGATCCGGGTTGGTCGAGTAATACCCCAGGACGTAGTAGTCGCTCGTCTCCGCGTCGATCCGCTTGAGCGCCTTGTCGAAATCGTTCTGATTGACGATGGCCAAGCCGCCGGTCTCTTCAGCGATGACGCGCAGGCTGTCCTGCGTCTTGCGGATGTGCTCGCCGTACTCCGCCGGGTCGAGCTGCTCGTCCAGATCGGCGCCCGCCACGAGCCCGCGCGGATCGATGGTGTAGATGGTGGCGTTGGCCCGATTGGCGGTGCGCGTCAGCTCACCGAGCTCGCGCGCCAGGTCGGCGTCGGCAAACTGTGACCCCTGCCGGAATTGCTGCTGCTCTTGCCGCCCTTCCTCGCGCGTCTGGCCAAAGCGACCGCCAAACACCGGATCCTCGCCCAGCCGCGAATCGGCAAACGGATTGAAATCGTAGCCGTTGCTCACCCAGACCACGGCTTTGCGCCGGTTGGTGACCCGCTCGAGCTGCCGCAGGATGTCGTAGGCGGTCGAGAAGGCAACATGCGCGCGATAACGCACCTCGGTCGGACCCTCGGCTCCGTCGGCGCCCTGAATGACGTCGGAGGGCCGCAGGCCGTTTCCCGTAATCTTCTTGATGGCATCGTCGAGGATCTTGCGGTCGTAGGTGAGATCGATCGCGAGCGATGAGGGACCCGTCGAGACGATGCCGAACATGTCGCCTTCGTGCACCAGCGTCCGTGACACCCGTTTGAACAGATCGCGGATGCGTCCCGTGTTGCGAAAATCGAGGTGCAGATCGTCGACGATGATGAGGAAGATGCGCCCGGCGGCATCGTTGCGCGGGCGTGACTGCGGCAGGATGATGCCTTCCTGCATCGGGGGCGGCGCTGGGGCCTGCAGATTGTGCACGCGGCCGCCGTGCACGAGCGTAAACGACGAGACTTCCTGCTTCACCCCGTCTTCGAACACCTCGAAGTCCTGCGGCTTCAAATCGGCCAGAAACTGATCCTGGCTGTTGCGCGCGATGACATCCATGGTGACGAGATCGACGGCGACCCGGAACGTCGGCTGCTGGTTCTCCCCCTGCGGCGCCGAAGGCGACGGCTGCTGACCCTGGGCCGCGGCGAGCGTCGTGGCCACGACCACGGTCGCGGCGAGTCCGAGGGCCAGTCGGGCTACTGTGGTCTGCATAGGGTAAGTATAGGACGCTTGCGGTTCGTGCGGCGCAGGTAACGGCGAGGAGTGCGGAGTGCAAAGAGCAAAGTGCAAACCTGCCGCTTCCCATATCCCGTTGAGTATCATTGAAGCCCATGCGCGTCGCCATTGGCGCTGATCACGCCGGCTTCGAGCTCAAACGCGACCTCGCGGCCATCCTCGTCCAGCACGGCCACGAGCTCATCGACCTGGGCACCCATTCTCCGGCTCCCGTCGACTATCCCGACACCGCCGAGGCGGTGGCGTCAGCGATTCGGAATGGTCAGGTGGACCGTGGTGTGCTGGTGTGCGGCAGTGGCGCCGGCGTCGCCGTCGCGGCGTCAAAGTTCCCGGGCGTGCGGGCGGCGGTCTGTCACGACTGCTACACCGCGCGACAAGCCGTCGAGCACGACGATGTCAATGTGCTGTGCTTGGGGTCGAGGGTGATTGGACCAGCGCTGGCGCGCATGCTCGTCGAGACGTTCCTCACGGCAAGCTTCGCCGGAGACGAGCGCCACCTCCGCCGGCTGGCGAAGATCGACGCCATCGAGACCCGGTTCATGAAGGACGTCGAGTAAGGGCGACGTGCGGAGACGGTCCTCTTCATCGCACGCCGTTCGAGCCACGCACCCGAGACGCCGGGGCACGCACCTCACCGCCCTCGGTGCGTCACCCCATTCATGAAAGGCAGCACCAAGGCGTGGCTCATCGGCGGCTTGCTGCTGGCGCTTGGCGTCCTTGCCGCGCTCGTAGGTCGCGAAGCAGCCGCCTTCATCCCTCGCTTCGGCGCCTGGGTGCAGAGCCTCGGGCCGTGGGGTCCATTCGCGTTCATCGCTGGCTATGGTTTGGCCGCCGTGCTGTTGATGCCGGCCGTGCTGCTCACCCTTGCCGCCGGCGCCATCTTCGGCTTGACGCTCGGCGTCGTCTACGTGATGGTGGGCGCCACGTTGGGTGCTGCGCTCGCATTCCTGAGCGGCCGTTATGCGGCCCGACGGTTCGTAGAGCACCTGCTGCACCGTTCCCCGCGACTCGCCGCGATCGACAGGGCCGTCGAACGCGAGGGATTACGGCTGGTGTTTCTCCTCCGGCTCTCTCCCGCGGTTCCCTACACCCTCCTCAACTATGCGCTCGGCCTCAGTCGAGTGCGCTTCACCGACTACCTCGCCGGCTCGATCGGCATGCTCCCGACGGTCACGATGTATGTCTACTCCGGGAAGGTCGCCGGCGATCTCGCCACGCTGGCGAGCGGCGGCTCGGCGCCGCGCGGAACGGCGTACTACGTGGCGCTTGGCGCGGGATTAGCCGCGACCATCGCGGTGACCGTGTACATCACGCGCATCGCGCGGCGAGCCATCAACGAAGCGGTCGACAAGGATCAGTGATACCCAACCTGGTGTTACCCAACCTGGTTGCTCTCTTGTTATACGAGCAACCAGGTTGGTTGGTCCGTTACGGAACCGTGATGACACGATCCGCGGTTGCCGCGCCGACACCGCAGGCGTTGAACGCGCGCACGCGTGCGTAATAGGTGCCGGGCACGACCTGTCCCGCGAGCGCCGGCGACTGCGCCAGGAACGTGCCCAGGTTCGCGAGTCCGGGCCCCGATCCGGCTTCCACGCGGTATCCCGCCGCGCCGCTCACGGGGTTCCACGAGAGCGACGCGAACGACGGGCCAACCTGATGCATGTAGCCCGTCGGGGCGCTCAGTCCGACGACGCAGCCGACGTTGACGATGATCTCGCCTGAGGCAACACTCAATCCTCCGGCGTTCGCGGCCCGGACACGCACGTAGTAGGTGCCGTTCACCACCCCGTTCGCCGCGAATGCCGTTTGGCTTGTCTGCGAGACCAAGAGGTTGCTCGAGCCGGGTTGCGACCCGACTTCGATCTGATAGGTGGAGGCGGGGCTGCTGCCGGCTCCGGGCGTCCACGAGACCGTGACGGCAGAGCCGGAAACGGTGCTCTGCAGGTTCGTGGGCGGGGGTGGCGCCGGGCCGGAGATGCGATAGATGGTGCCGTTGAAGCGCGCGAAGTACAACTCGCCGTCGAGGCCGCGGCCGAAGGTCGAGACGCCGACGGTGCTTCCGAGCTCCGCCGTGTGCTCTACGTACTCGGCCACGCGCGCTTCGCCAGCACTGTCGTACGCCAGCCCCAACGAGAAGACGCGACCAGTGCCTGAGTCGCTCAGGAAGTAGCGTCCGCGATACTGCGGCGGCAGAATGGTGCCGCGGTAAACATAGCCTCCGGTGACCGCTGTTCCGATGGATCGATCGTAGTCGGCGATTGGCGGAGTGACCGCCGAGCGGGGCGTCCGCCCGCTCACGCCTGGCGTGAGAATGTTTCCTTCGAAGATGCTCCACCCGTAGTTCCGGCCTCCTCGTCCCGCCGGCTCGTAGTCGATCTCTTCGCGGCTGCCCTGACCCACGTCGCCGGCGATCAAACCGCCCGTGGCGCCGGCACCGAAGTCGTCGAACGAGTAGCGCCACGGATTGCGGTATCCAGAAGCCCAGATCTCGTCGAGCACGGTCGGATCCGTCGCAAACGGATTGCCAGCCGGAATGCGGTATCCCTGCTGATCGGTGTCGTCCACGCCGACGTCGATGCGCAGCATCTTGCCGAGCAGCGCTTGCGGATCCTGCGCCCGATTCTGCGGATCGTTCCCGCTGCCGCCGTCTCCCAGGCCGATATAGAGAAATCCGTCAGGACCGAATGCGAGATTGCCGCCCTTGTGGTTCTCGTACGGCTGGCGAATGAAGGGACTGAGGCCGGCGGCATCGGGCCACATCAAATCGAAGCGCGAGCCTGGGTCGGCGACCAGCGGATTGCCGGGAGTGCGGTGAAACCGAGCGATGACGGTGTGGCCCGGGCCGTCGCGATTGGTAAAGTTCACGAACACACGCCCGCTCGCGGCGTCCAACGGAAACGCCATCCCGAGCAAGCCACGTTCGCCGCGCGGGGTGGCGGTGACGATGGTCGAGAGATCGAGAAAGGGGGTCGGCAGCCGCGTGCCGTTCTGCACCGCGTGCACGAGACCGCCCTGCTCTACGACGAAAAAGACGTTCGGCGTCACCGGATCCGGAACGATCGCGACGGGCGACGCGAAGCCGGCAACGACGATCTGAGCGCGAAGCTGCGCTGAGGCGGGTGCCGCTGTCAACAGCAGCGCATAGGGAAGAAACGCAAAAAGGCTCGTGGCCCGGGGATGATGAATCATGCGGTCGCGTGTGAGCCCGCGTGCTTCGAGGGGTGTGCGCGGGCGTCCGCTTTTCCCGATCAGAATAGCAGGCCAACGCTCGCGGCCGCCGTGGTCAGCGCGGCGATGGCAACTCGCGCCGAAGATCGTCGAACACCTGTCCCGCGTGCTGAACGCCCGCGAGGATCTCATCGGGCGTCACCCAGTTGTCCGGGTTGACGGCTTCGGCTCGCATGCGCCATGCGTCGCGTGCGAGCGCCTCGAGGGGGAGACGGGTGATCCGTGCGGCCAGCTCGGCGTATCGGGCGCGCAGCCGGGTGGCGATCTCGCGGCCCACCAGCTCTTCCAGAAGGTCGTGCGCAGGAGCGGTCTCCACGCTCACCCACGTGCCGCGCGTGGAGCAAGAATGTGCTCTCGTAGCCGCGACGATCGCGACTGAGACGCAGGAACGGCACGAGCCTCCAGATGTCCAGGCTATCGACGTTTCGTCGCCCCGGCCGCCTTGCGCGCGGGGGCCTTGGCCGCGCGCGCCGGGCTCCGCGTCGGCCGTTGCGGGCGGCGTGCAGCCGCCGCGGCACTCTTCGCCGTTCGGCTCGCGCCCGCTCGCCTGGCGGGCGCCTTGCGCGCCTCGACCGGCTTACTGGTCGAAGCCGGCGTCTTGGTCGACCTTCCTGCGCGCGCAGGCTCCTCCGCGGGCCGCATCGGACGGTTTGCGGCCTTGGCTCGCCCGGTGGCCTCGGGCGCACGGTAGACCATCGTGAACCGTACCTGATCGAGCGCGGGATGATACGTCCAGATCTCGGCGACGACAATCTGGTGCTCCGCGCACAGGCGGCGAGCCGTGTCGAGCGAATTGGGCGGCACGTACAGGTGGAAAGGCACCTTCAATCGGCTGAAGGGTCCCCACTGCGCAAGCGCTTCGAGCGTGTTGACCGATTCGCCCGTTTCGACCTCGACCGTACCCTGCAACCGCCTGTTTCGTTCTTGACTGAACAGGACGACATCCGGATACACCGCCATCTCGCCCACGGCGACTGACGAGTTCTGTTCGTTGCCGGGGTTGATGGCCGCCTCGTATTTCCGCCGGTAACGGCCCTGGAGAAGTCGAATGATGCGGTCGTGTTCGAGCTGCTCGCGGACCGGGCGGGTCAGGATCGGGCTCACTGGGCCTCCGTGGACGCACGCGCGGAACGTCGTCGATCTCCCGACGACGCGTCAGTGTTGATCGAGCGTAAGAGCGAAGGTCATGAGCTGACCAACGACTCTCGACCACGATTCTGCGCCGTTCCAACGGAAACGCCATCCCGAGCAAGCCACGTTCGCCGCGCGGGGTGGCGGTGACGATGGTCGAGAGATCGAGAAAGGGGGTCCGTCGACCGGACACCGGTATGGTTCATGCGCCAGGCCGGCCGCTACATGGCGGAATACCGCGCCCTGCGGCAGAACTACACGCTGCTGCAGATCTGCCGAACCCCGGATCTCGCGACCGAGGTGACCCTGCAGCCGCTGCGCCGGATCGAGCTCGACGCCGCCATCGTGTTCTCGGATCTGTTGCTTCCGCTCGAACCGATGGGCATCCCGTTCGACTTCATCCAAGGCGAGGGGCCAGCCATCGAGTCGCCGCTCAGGAGCGAAGCCGACATCGACCGCGTGCGCGTCTTCGAGCCACGCGAGTCGCTCGGCCATGTGCTCGACGCCATCCGGCAGATCACGCACGAGCTCGACGGCCGGGTGCCGCTCATCGGCTTTGCCGGCGCGCCGTTCACCCTCGCCTCGTACGCGATCGAGGGCGGGCATTCGAACAGCTTCGCGCTGACCAAGGCGCTCATGTACGAGAATCCGAGCGCCTGGCATCGGCTGTGCGGCAAGCTCACGACTGTGGTCGCTGACTACCTCGGGGCGCAGATCGAAGCGGGCGTCGACGCGGTGCAGGTCTTCGACTCGTGGGTGGGCGCGCTCAACGCGCAGGACTACCGCGAGTTCGCACAGCCGCACACGCGGCGCCTCTTCGAGGCCATCGACGGTCGCGTGCCCTCGATTCATTTCGGGACGAGCACCGGGGCCATCCTTCCAGACATGCGAGACGCTGGCGGCGACGTGGTCGGCGCCGATTGGCGCACTCGACTCGATGACGCGTGGTCGCGGATCGGCCACGACCGCGCCATTCAGGGCAACCTCGACCCGACGCTGCTGCTCGGGCCGCGCGATCGCATGCTGCGGAGCGCCGCCGACATCCTGGCGCAAGCCGGGGGTCGGCCTGGCCACATCTTCAATCTGGGTCACGGGATTCTGCCGATGACGCCGGTCGAGAACGTGCAAGCGCTTGCCCGCTTCGTGCACGAGCAGACACGAACGTAGACGGCACGGCAGGCGGCAGGCGTCGGGCGGGAAGCGGCAGCAGGAGTCGGCAAGTGGCAAAACGGCAGCCGGCAAGACGCTGCGGTAGGTGCGGTGTTTTGGACAGGTGCGATGGGTACTCAGGTGCTTGGGTGCGGGCACAGTCGGCGACACCAGCGCCTCGCCGACCGGCGCACCTCCGCACCCAAGTACCTGCCGCACCGGTCGCACCAGTCCCTGCGCTCAGCACTTTGCACTCACGCTGAACTTTGAACTCTGAACTCTGCACTCCGCATTTGCCCTCTGCCCGTAGACATCTGCCCGCCGCTTACCAGGCGCACTCATGACCGATGTCATCATCGTCGGTGGCGGCATCGCCGGACTCGCCGCGGCATGGGAGCTGGTTGCCAGCGGACGCACGCCCCTCGTGCTCGAGCGCAGGGCGCGGCCAGGCGGCGTGATTCTGACCGAGCATGTCGACGGGTTTGTGATCGACGCCGGTCCCGATGCGCTCTTGATTCAGAAGCCGGCGGCCATCGCGCTCTGTCGTGAGCTCGGACTGAGCGACCGTCTGGTTCCCACGCTTCGGCCGCGTACAGCGTTCGTCGTCAAGCACGGCCGTCTCGTGCCGTTGCCCGAGGCGTCCGTCCTCGGCATTCCTACGAAGATGAGGCCTTTCGCGACCACGCCGCTCTTCTCCTGGGGGGCGAAGGTGCGGATGCTGATGGAGACGGTGATCCCGCGTGGGCCCGGCGGCGATGAGTCGATCGGCAGCTTCATGCGGAGGCGGTTTGGCGACGAGATGGTGACGTGGTTGGCCGAGCCGCTTCTTGCTGGCATCCATGCCGGTGACGTGGAGCGGTTGTCGATGCCCACGCTCTTTCCCCGACTCGTGCTCGCCGAGCAGGCGACCGGCAGCGTCCTTCGGTCGCTGCGATCGATGCAGGCGCCGCCGGCGCCTGACGGCGCCTTCCTCTCCTTGCCGGGCGGCATCGGCGAGATGGTGGAGGCGTTGGTTGCGCGACTGCCCGACGGTACCGTCCGGTGCGATGCGCTCGTGAGCGCGCTGGCGCATGAGGGCCAGTATCGCGTCATGCTGGCATCGGGTGAGACGCTAGAGGCATCGGCCGTGATGCTGACGACGCCGGGATGGGCGACCGCTCCACTGCTCGAACCGGTCGATGGTCGCGCGGCCGATCTCTGTCGCGAGATTCGCAGCGTGTCGAGCGCCACGGTGGTGTTTGCCGTGCAACGCGCTCGAGTCAGCCATCCTCTGACCGGTTCGGGCTTTGTCGTGCCACGGCCAGAGCGGCGAACGCTCATGGCCGCCTCGTTCGTCTCGTCGAAATGGCCGGGCCGAGCGCCGCAAGGCTTCGTCCTGCTCCGCGGGTTCGTCGGCGGCGCGGGCGATCCTCATGTTCTCGAAAGGTCCGATGAGGAGATCGCCGAGGCCGCCTGGGAAGAGCTGTCGATGCGGCTTGGCATCCAGGGATCCCCGACGCTGACGCGAGTCTATCGCTGGGCGCACGCCACTCCGCAACACGAGGTCGGACACCAGGCGCGAATCGCGGAGCTCGATGCCCGGCTCGCCGGGCTCCCGGGTCTCTTCCTCACCGGTAGCAGCTACCGCGGCTCGGGGATCCCCGACGTGATTGCCGACGCCCGCCTCGTCGCCACGCGCGCCGCGGCGTTTGTTGAACAGCGATAGAAGGATCGTCGACCTTCGTGGCTTTGTGCGCTTCGGGGCTTGCCGTGCGCCGACTGCCGCATGCCGTCTGAGTCGGACTACAATCGCGCTCATGCGTCTTCGTCTTGCGGTGACCGCCGTCGCGATCGCCACGGTCTTCACTGCGTCATCCCCCAGCGCCGGTCGATCCCAGGTCGACGCGTCGGTTCCACAGGCAATCGCGGCGCTGTTGCAGCGGATTCGGACCGCCGACACGGGGCAACTCGCCGTTTCGGAAGAGGATGGCCGCTTCCTCCGGGTCCTCGTCGGTGCCACGGGCGCGAAGCGCGTGCTCGAGATCGGTGCCGCGAGCGGCTACAGCACCATCTGGATGGGACTGGGGGTCAGAGACACCGGAGGCCGCCTCGTCACGATCGAGTTCGATGCCGTGCGCGCGCGCGAGGCGGCGACGAACGTGGTCCAGGCGGGCCTCGCTGACGTCGTCCGCGTCGTCGCCGGCGATGCGTTCAAACAGGTCCCGAAGTTGGAAGGCGACTTCGATCTGGTCTTCCTCGACGCCTGGAAGCCCGACTACAAGAAGTTCTTCGACCTGGTCTTTCCGCGGGTGACGCGCGGAGGTCTGTTCCTCGCCCACAACGTGATCAACAAGAGGAGCGAGATGCCAGATTTCCTGCGTGCCATTCAGGTGCACCCCGAAGCCTTGACGACGACGGTGTCGCCTGGGCACGAGGGGATCTCGATGACGTACAAAAGGCGATAGCGTTCACGCTGGCCAAAAACGACACCCGGTTTCGTTGTTGTTCCCGCAGAAACCCAGGGGGAACCGAAGCGCGGTTTTCGTTTCTGCGCTCGATCATGCGACCAGTCCACGTCATCGGCGTGCCGCTCGATCTCGGCGGGAACCGCCGCGGGACCGATATGGGCCCGTCCGCGTTTCGCATCGCCGGTTTCAGCGAGCAGCTTGCGTCACTCCATCTCGCCGTCATCGACAAGGGCGACATCCCGACGCCGATCCCGGAGAAGAAAGGTCCGGGTGATGCCGGCAAACGCTATGTTCGCGAGATTGCGCGCGTTTGTCACAAGCTCTTTCAGAGCGCCCTCCATTCGCTCGACGAGGGGGCGCTGCCCATCGCGCTCGGTGGCGACCACAGCCTCGGCGCCGGGTCGGTCGCCGCCGCGGCGGCCCATTTGCGTCGCCGCGACCGGGCGCTCGGCGTGCTCTGGATCGACGCGCACGGCGACATGAATACGCCGGGCACCAGCGGATCGGGCAATGTGCACGGCATGCCGCTCGCGGCGCTCTTGGGCGGCGAGCCGTCCGAGCTCGCGCACTTTGCCGGCGAGAATCCCGCCATCCGGCCCGAGCACACGGTCCTCGTCGGCATTCGCAATCTCGACGACCGTGAGAAAGAGCTGGTGCGCGATGCACGCGTGCATGTCTTCACGATGAAGGACATCGACCGGCTGGGCATCGCCGAGGTCATGGAGCGGGCCCTGGCGCTCGCAGGGCAGGATACCGGCGGCATCCACGTGTCGTTCGACATGGACGTCTGTGACCCGATGATTGCACCGGGCGTCGGCACGCCGGTCAAGGGCGGGCTCGATTACCGCGAAGCGCACGTGGTGATGGAGATGGTGTCGGAGTCGGGCCAGCTCACCTCGCTCGATCTCGTCGAAGTGAACCCGACGCTCGACATCCGCAACACGACCGCGGAGCTCGGCGTGGAGCTGGCGCTCTCGGCACTCGGGAAGCGCATCCTGTAGAGTTAGACTCCGTCGCGCTGACTCCACGTCGGGCCGAATCGATCGGGCACGTCGAGACAGGTGAAGATGCCCATCGGCAGGATCGACTCACAGAGCTCGTCGCGCTGCACCTCGAGCCGTGCCACCTCCGCGGAATAGTCCGCAAAGTGCTTCTCGTAGACCAGCATCTCGCTCCAGTATTCGATGAGCACATACTGCGGCGTCTGCACCTGGTCGCGCAGGAACGACGTGCCGAGGAACGAGCGGCTCCGCCGGCTGAGCGCGGTCCATGGCCCATCGGCGCCGTACAGTTGTTCGAACTGTTCCTGCTTCCCACGACGAACCTGAAACTGCCACACGACCGCGATCACGAACCCATCCTCTCGATCAAGGCACGCGCAGCACGATGATAGCCGAATGGCCATGGAGCTGCCGGCGTCGGCAACGCAGGTAGAATAGGCCTCGGGGCCGCTAGCTCAGTGGTAGAGCATCTGACTTTTAATCAGGTGGTCGCTGGTTCGATCCCAGCGCGGCCCACCAAGCAATCGCTGGTTTCGATCGAAGACTCGCCGGTCACCCGACCCCTGCAGGCCGGCGCTCCGCTCTGAGTTGCGTCTCCCGCGTGGCATCTCTCGCGAGCACGGCACGGCTCGTGCCTACGGCCACGCGCCGAGCGTCCCGCGTTCACCGGTGCCGCCCAGACCTCCCGGGGAGATGCTACGACGAGAAGGCTCGACCAGGTCGACGCCGTGCACGCCGTCGAGTTGGCCCAAGGTCAGGGCGATGCACAATGGCGATTGCGCTACCCAAATCGATCCTTCTGCGACAGCCGCGTCAATCCCGCAGAAACACCGGACGTCAACGATTCAACGTTCAATGAAGTGATCCGAGACTTCCGAGGGTGACGTTGACGCTGTCGGGCCGACAGAGGACACTTCCACGCGGTGAGACTTACAACCGGAGGTCACCGGATCGTTCACGTGGCACGCACATGCGGCGAGTCACATTGGCAGGCGTCCGTGAGTACCGCGTGGCCGATGATCCACAGTTGCGTTGCCGCGATTATGACGACTCGGGCGGCGAGTACAATACCCTGCGAGTCGCATTACGACGATTCGCGTCCGGCGTTCCTGTTCGGACCAGGCGAACACTGCTCTGCACAGGGACGGACGCGCTCGACTCGTACGGAACGGCGTGACCAGGGTTCACGCCGCTCTCCTCCTGCCCGGACCCGCTCCTCTAGCGGATTGGACCCCACATACCACTTTGTCGACGAGCTGATGGAGATGGCACGGACGATGGTGAATGTCGTCGGTAACGGCGTGGCGCCCGTGTTGGTCGAGCGGGAGCTCGTGGAGTGCGGCCGCCAAGAGCTGGCGATGGCCGCAGCTCGCGACAAGATCTGACCTGCATGGCCTACCAGCTATCGCATCACCCGCAGGGGCGGTTCGGAGAGTGGTTCTTCGAGGGACTGAGGGAGCCTGAGGGCCCACATTCGACGCCGGCCCGCGTGCACCAGTCCGCATGGTGGAAGGTCATGTGCCTCACCGGCGTGGACTACTTCTCGACGCTCGGCTATCAGCCGGGGATCGCGTTCCTGGCCGCCGGCGTGCTGTCGCCCCTGGCTACGCTGGTGCTGTTGCTCCTCACGCTGTTTGGCGCGCTCCCGATGTACCGCCGCGTGGCGGAGCTCAGCCCCAACGGTCAGGGCAGTATCTCCGTGCTCGAGGAGCTGCTGCCCCGCTGGCGGGGCAAGGCGCTGGTGCTGTGTTTGCTGGGGTTTGCGGCAACCGGGTTCATCATCACCATTACGCTGTCGGCGGCGGACGCAACCGCTCATCTTCTCGAGAATCCGTTCGTGCCAGCATGGGCGAAGCACCCTGTCCTGATGACTCTGGTGCTGCTGACCGCCCTTGGTGCAGTGTTCCTCAAGGGGTTCCGTGAAGCCGTTGGCTTCGCGGTGCCAATCGTCGCGGTCTATATCGCTTTGAACGTGATCGTGCTGGGGTGGGGCCTGCAGTATCTATGGCTCCACCCATCGGCGTTTTCGATCTGGTCCGCCACTGCCACGTCCGCCTATGGCCATCCGGCCTCGATGGTTCTCGTCGCGATGCTGCTCTTTCCCCGTCTCGCGCTCGGTCTTTCGGGGTTCGAAACCGGCGTCGCCGTCATGCCCCTGGTTAAAGGCGATCCAGATGACACCGAGAAGAACCCGAAGGGGCGTATCCGCAACGCGAAGAAGCTCCTGACCGCGGCTGCGCTTCTGATGAGCGTGCTGCTCGCGGCGAGCAGCATCGTGACAACGCTCCTGATTCCTCCGGCGCAGTTTGCCGAGGGGGGCGCCGCATATGGCCGCGCGCTCGCATACATTGCGCACGAACACCTGGGGGACGTCTTCGGTACTGTCTACGACATCAGCACCGTGGCGATCCTCTGGTTTGCAGGCGCATCGGCGATGGTCGGGCTGCTCAACCTGGTGCCGCGGTATCTTCCGCGGTACGGCATGGCGCCAGAGTGGGCAAAGGCGCACAGGCCCCTCGTGGTCATATTCACGGCCGTCGCGTTTCTCGTGACCATCCTGTTCAAAGCCGACGTGAACGCGCAGGGTGGGGCCTACGCGACGGGTGTCCTGGCGCTGATGAGCTCCGCGGCACTGGCCGTGACGCTCGCAGGCTGGCGCGAAGGTCGGCCGTGGATTGGCTACGGCCTCCTGACCGTCGTCTTCGTCTACACCACCATCGTCAACATCATCGAGCGTCCGGAAGGGATCAAGATCGCGTCGATCTTCATCGTCTCCATCGTGACGACGTCGATGGTCTCGCGCGTGCTGCGATCCACGGAGCTGCGGATTCAGTCGGTCGAACCCGATGAGCGGGCGTACGCGTTCATTCGCGACGCCGCCGGCGCGACGGTCAGGGTGATTGCGAACCGGCCGGATCGGGGGGATGTCGCCGAGTACGAGCACACGTTGCAGGAAGCACGGGACGCCCATCACCTCGCGCCTGACGAGCGCGTCCTGTTCATCGAGGTGCGGCCCGGCGACGTCTCCGCCTTCAGCGATCGCCTGTGCGTGTCCGGCGTCGAGGTGGGCGGACATCGCGTGCTGCGCTGTGTGAGTCCCGCAATCCCGAATGCCATCGCCGCGCTCCTCCTGTATTGCCGCGACGAAACTGGGACGATTCCTCACGCGTACTTCGGATGGACCGAAGGCAACCCGATCGCCTATCTGCTGAAGTTCCTGGCCTTCGGGGAAGGTGACACCGCGCCGGTGACCCGCGAAGTACTGCGCCAAGCAGAACCCGACCCGAGGCGGCGGCCACGCATTCACCTCGGGTGATGCGATCGGCCGACAGGATCAGGCTGATTGTTGCCCATCGCAACTCCTTGCCGATAATCTTGACGGAGCCCTGGTTCGGCGTGACGCCGATGTCAACGAGCATTACTGGGTACGCTTCTCATGCCGAGACTCTCAGCCCGTAGGCCGCGCAACAGCAACGATGAAGACATGGGTCTCGCGATGCTCGCCTCGACGCTTGCGCTCGAGACCGTGACCGCATCGCTGCTGGTGTCGTTGCTGGCAAGCGTCGCGTCGGCGCAGACGCCGGCGTCGTCGTCCGAGGCGGGATCGTCGCGTCCGTTCGAGATCCTGGACAACTCGTTTTTTGTCGAAGAGGCGTTCAACCAAGAGCCCGGGATCTTTCAGAACATCACGGGCCTCAGCCTCGCCAGCGGCGACGAGTGGGAGCTTGGCTTCACCCAGGAATGGCCGGTCATCTCGCAGGCGCACCAGTTCTCATACAGCGTCCCTGTGCTGGCGACCATGACGCCAGGTCTTGGCGAGACGCAGCGCGGCCTCGGGGACGTGCTGGTGAACTATCGCTATCAGGCGCTGACCGAAGCGCCGGGTCGGCCGGCGTTCTCTCCACGGTTCAGCGTCGTGCTGCCGACGGGGGGCGAGTCGCGCGGCTTGGGTCAGGGATCCGCCGGCCTGGAGATCAACCTGCCGTTCAGCAAACAGTGGCAGGACGTCTACTGGCACTGGAACGCCGGCTTCACGCTCCTCCCGCGGGCGTACGCGGGGGAACAGCCTGGCGAGACGGAGACCAGGCGCGAGAGCCTGCTGTCCCCGCGACTGGCGGGGAGCGCCATCTATCGCGTACGCCCGATGTTCAACCTGATGCTCGAGATCGTGGCGCAATTCGACGAGACTCCTAACCCCACCGGGTCGACGGACCGCGACACGATGGTGCTGTTCTCGCCCGGTTTTCGGCAGGGCTGGAACGTCGGCGATCAGCAACTCGTCTTCGGCCTCGCGCTCCCCATCATCCTCACCGATACCGACGATCGGACCAGCCTCTTTGGTTACTTCTCTTACGAGCTGCCCTTCGGCCGCTAGCGATCGCTTATGCGACGTGTGACGCGTCAGCAGCCAGCGCGTCAACGCCGGCCCGCCAATTTGCGCTGGTGCTCGACCTGCAGCAGCTCCTGCGTCTTTGGGTGCTGCGGATGCTCGAGAACCTGCCCGGGATGGCCTTCTTCGACGATACTTCCGTCCGCCAAGATCACGACGCGCGTGGCGTAATCGCGCACGAAGTCATCGTCGTGTGAGGTCATCACGAGTGTTCGACCCTGCCTGGCCAGCAAGCGAAGTGTTTCCCCGAGCTCGTTGCGCCGCGCCGGGTCGAGCGAGGCCGTGGGCTCGTCGAGGAGCAGTAGCGGCGGATCGACCGCCAGGGCCCGGGCGATGGCAACCCGCTGCGCTTCCCCGCCCGAGAGCTCTCGCGGCAACGCCTGCGCCCGGTGCCCGACGCCGAGCTCTTCGAGCAGCACATGCGCGCGGCTTTCGGCTTCCCCTCTGGTTATGCGCTGCACATGGATGGGCGCCAGCGACACGTTGTCAAGCGCGGGAAGATGCTCGAACAGAAAGTGGAACTGAAACACCATGCCGACGTTTTGCTGCGGCGCCCGTGTCGCGCGGGGGCGAGTTTGGCCACGCGCTAATTGCACGCCACCCACGAAGACGTCGCCGGCATGGAACGCCTCGAGGCCGGCGACAGCCCTCAGAATGGTCGTTTTACCCGACCCCGAGAGGCCCATCAGGGCCAGGATCTCGCCTCGCTCAACGGCGAGGTCGACACCGCGCAACACCTCGCGGGTGCCGCGAGTGAGGCGGAGCCGACGCATCTCCATGACCGGCGTCATGGCGTGGAGGCGCGCCACTGCGCCTCGAGTCGGCGTGCGAGGTGTGCAAGCGGCAGGGACATCGAGAGATAGAGTGCGCCGCACAATAGGCCGGGCACCAGCCAACTGCCGACGTTCGTGGCGAAGATCTGTGTCTGTTTGGTGAGCTCGACGACCGTGATGACCGACACCAGGGACGAGTCCTTGAGCAGGGCGACGAAGTCGTTGGTCATTGGCGCGAGCGCCAGCCGAAACGCTTGCGGACCGCGGATGAGACGCAGAATCTGGCGCTCGCTGAAGCCGAGGACGCGCGCCGCTTCGAGCTGTCCGCGCGGCACCGCTTCGAGCGCGCTGCGATAGATCTCGCTCTCATAGGCGGCGTAGTTGAGGCCGAGCCCGACGAGCGCCGCGACGAACGCGGGCAGCCGCACGAGGGCCGAGAGACCGTAATAGATGACGAAGAGCTGCAGCAGAACCGGCGTTCCGCGCATCACCTCGACATACCCGGTCAGCAGCGCGCGCGCCACTGGACCTCCGTAGACCCGGCCGACGGCGATGAGTGTCCCGCACACGACAGCAAGCGCCATGGCCAGACACGACAGCATCAACGTGATGACCGCGGCGCGCAGGAGCGCCGGCAGGTAGCGCGCCGTGGCGGCCATCATTGGCTGGACGGACGCCGGCGTCGCCGCTGTCGGAATGAATGCACCCGAAAGCAGCTCGGCATGGAGTGCTGGCTGATCCTCGTTCCAGACATTCCACTTGCGGAAAATGCGCTCGAGGCGGCCGTCGCGCATCGCCGCCAGCAGGATGTCGTTGATGCGATCGCGGAGCTCAATGTTTTCGGGCGCGCTGATCGCGACGTAGTGTCCCGTCGCGATCGCCGCTGAGTGCGTGACGAGCCCGGGATCGCGCCGCATCGCTCGCTCGGCCAGCACATGATCGAGCAGCACGGCGTCGACACGCCCGACCAGCAGATCCGAGTACGGATGCACATCATCGTCATACGAGACCGCGGTGATTCCATGCTCATGCTCGGCAGCCAGCAGCAGGTCGTAAGCCATCGTGCCGCCCAGCGTCGCGACACGCCGGCCACGGAGGTCGGCGAGCGATCGAAGCGTGTCGCGATCGCGCGCCCTCACAGTCAAGACCTCGCGAAATCGGTAATACGGGATGGTGGCGGCGACCGCGGCGCGTCGCGCCGCAGAGTCTTCGATGCCGCTCAGGCCGATGTCGAAGTCGCCGCGAATCGCCGACTGATCGAGCGACGCGAAGGCCACCTGCACGAACTGCGGCTCTCGCCCCAGCTCCGCGGCGACGAGCGCGGCGAGCTCGACGTCGAAACCCGCCAGCGTTCCCGGATCAGACGGATCGGCCTCGACAAAGGGGGCTCCCCCTTCGGCATCACCGCCCCAGCGCAGAACGCGCTCTGTTTGCGCGCTGGCGGCGAGCGGCACGATCACGAGACATAGCGCCGCCGAGCGGCGCAGAGTGCGGGTCATGACCGCCGACGTCCGAACCTCCTGCCCCATCCGATCTGCAGCCTCGGGTCGACGCGTCTTCGTGATCGCGGCGGCCGGCCCGTCAGTATAACGTCGCGTACAAGACGCGCGCGCCGTCGTATCCTTCAGGAGTGAACGTGCTCTTGGTGGTGATCGATGCCGCGACCCCGCGAGTGGTGTGTCCCGCGATCCACACCGGACGCTTGCCGACGTTTCAGCGGCTCGTCGCCGCTGGCACCATGCACGAAGCATCGACGACGATCTTTCCCTCGATCACACCGGCGGCAACGACCGCGCTCATCACGGGAGCGTATCCCGCGCAGAATGGCATCGCCGGGGCCTCCTGGTACGATGAAGCCACGAAGGAGGTGGCGTACTACGGCGACGACTTCTGGGTGATCGCGCGCAAGGGTTTCCGCGCCTTCCTCGAGGATTTCCTCCTCCGGCTCAATGGCGATCGGCTGCGCGTCCCGACGCTGTTCGAGTACGTCGAGCAGCAGGGCCGGCTGGCCGGCTGCCTGAACTATCTCGAGTTTCGGGGACCGCATCGCCACGAGGTGAACGTGCCATGGTTGCTCGCGCTGCTGCCCGGCGTGCCGCTGCAAGAGACCATCTGTGGTCCAACGGTGCTCTGCTTGGGCGACTTCGTCGCAACGCGCACCTTACGCGGCCGCAAACTGGGCGACAAGGGCGGTCTTCTTCATCGTTTCGGGATGGATGATGCATCGACCGGCGTGTTGCTGCAGGAGATGGCAGAAGACGGCGCCTGGCCCGATCTCACGGTGGCGTATTTCGCCGACAACGACTATCGCAGCCACGAGGTCGGCCCTCACGACGCGCTGCCGGTCATCGAGCACGTGGACGCGGCGCTTGCCAAAATGTTCGACGCCGCTGGCGGTATGGAGCGGTTCCTGTCGAACACCATGATCGTTATTACGTCCGATCACGGCCACACGGAAATTTTGGCCGATGCCGATCGCGCCGTGATTTACCTCGATCGGACGCTCGCCGACTTCCGCCAAGCGGAGCTTGGAGGCCCGTGGAAGCCCGAGGACGAAATTCTGGTCTGCCCGAATATGCGGGCGGCGGAAATCTACCTCCGCGAAGTGCAAACGGTGCTGCTCGACCGGGTGGTGACGGCGCTCGGCCACGAACCACGCGTCGATCAGGTGCTCTGGCGCGCGCCAGACACACCCGAGGGCGAAAGCCGATACATGCTCTTCGCGAAAGGGGAACGGCTGCAATTCTGGCGGGGAACGGACGGCTCCCAGTCAGGTCGTGATGCGTTTGGCATCACGTGGAGTTGGCGGGGCGATCTTGCCGCCATCGACGCCGACGTGCAGGACGACCGCATCGTCTGGTCGAACTATCCGAATGCGTTCGAGCGCATCGCCGGCGTGCTGGATCGGGAACACGGGTCGGCGATCTGGATCACGGCAGTGCCAGGGTGCGAGTTCGAGGTGGAGGGGGGCCGTGCCCACGTCGGTGGTGCGTCGCACGGCGCCCTGCACGCCCTCGATTCGTTCTGTCCCGTCATCGTCGCTGGCCCGCGCACGCCCGCCCGCTTGCCCGTCGCGCTCCGTTCGGTCGACATCACCCCCATGTGTCTCGAGTGGCTCGGATTGGCGTCGCCGTATGCCGTGGGCGCGCCGAGAACGGAGCGCACTCGGCGCGAGCGTTAGAGGCGACAACCGCACCCGCGTCTGTGCTCCCGCCGCCAGTCGCGCTGAAGGCTATCGTCGCAGTCTGTGTCGGCGGTCGGTAGACGGCAGGCGGCAGGCGGCACGCCGCGATAGCGAAGACTCCCAGTCGGCAGCGACAACCGTCAAAGGCGAGCTCATTCGATGGGTGCGGCCTCTGCGTTCGCGTGTGGCGCGCCGAGATCGGCGGCGACGCGCGTGTTATAGTCGAGTGTTTTGACC
>JAIVJN010000413.1 GCA_020200025.1 Acidobacteriota bacterium
CGCACGGGCAGCTCCATCTTCATTGCTTCGAGCACGATCAACGTGTCGCCCTGCCTCACGGCCGTTCCCGGCGGCACGGGAAGGCTCACCACCGTGGCCGGCATTGGCGACGCGAGCGCACCCGGACCGAGGCTGCGCTTCTTGCGCGGCCGACTGCTGTTGGCCTCGGATTCGAACTGCGCCACCTGACCGTCGATCGATATCCATCCCGTGTCCGCTGCACGGCTCACGGCGACCGTCCAGCGACGCTCTCCGTCGGCCACGCGGTAGAGCCCGCGCCGAATCTCCTCCACCGAGTAACGAACATCGTCGATCGTGACCTCCCCTGCGGGGCCGATCTCGGCGGACACAGTCGTGTCGTCGACGCGGATGTGTCGCGTGGTGCCCACGTCAGCCTCGCCATCCGGTGAGCGTGGTGAAGGGATCGACAGTGCCCGAGGTGCCCCGAGGGCGGCCGGTTCCGTTGGTGTGAACAGCCGCAGCGGCCGATGCCGCGCGTGGAAGGGCACGTGCAGCAAGGGCCTGGTGCAGCCGATCGCTCTCAGCATCGAGAAATCCCGTGTCGATGCGGCCGGCCTGAAAGCGCGGGTGATCGAGAATCGCCAACAGCAGCGGAATGTTCGTCCGGATGCCGAGCAGGTGAAAGTCTCGGAGCGCGACGATGGCGCGGCGGATGGCGGCGGCGCGTGTCTCGGCCAAGACGACCAGCTTCGCGAGCAGCGGATCGTAATGCACGGACACCTCTCCGCCCTCGACCACGCCGCTATCGATGCGGATACCCGGTCCTTGCGGCTCTTGATAGAGCAGGAGCGTGCCGGCTTGCGGCAGAAAGCCTTGTGCCGGATCTTCGGCGTAGATCCGGCACTCGATTGCATGCCCGCGCTGCCCGAGCGCGGCTTGTGACCATGGAAGCGGCTCACCGGACGCCACGCGCAGCTGCGCGTGCACCAAGTCAACGCCCGTGATCGCCTCGGTGACGGGATGCTCCACCTGCAATCGCGTGTTCATCTCGAGAAAGTAGAACTGCGCGGCGTCGCCGCTACCCTCGAGGAGAAACTCCACCGTGCCGGCGTTCCGATAACCCGCCGCGTGCGCGGCGGCAACGGCCGCGCGTCCCATCGCGTCTCGGACGACCGCCGAGAGCATCGGGCACGGGCTCTCTTCGATCACTTTTTGATGACGACGCTGCACCGAGCATTCGCGCTCGAAGAGGTGAACCACACCGCCGTGGGCGTCGGCGAAGATCTGAATCTCGACGTGACGGGGTTGCTCGATGAGGCGTTCGACATATAACGTCGAGTCGCCGAACGCGGCCTGCGCCTCGCGCGCCCCGCTGCGAATCGATTCGAGCAGGGCGCTTTCGTCGCGGACGATCTTCATGCCGATGCCGCCGCCGCCGGCCGACGGTTTCAGCAAGGCGGGAAATCCGACGCGGCGCACCGCATCGGAGATCGACGCTTCCGACTGATCCGCGGGCGTGTCGCCTGGAACGACCGGCACGCCGGCCTCCTGCATGAGACGCCGCGCGCCGATTTTCGATCCCATCCGCTCCATTGCCGGCGCCGGAGGACCCACGAAGGTCAATCCAGACTCCTCACAGGCGCGAGCGAAGTGCGGGCGTTCGGACAGGAAGCCGTATCCCGGGTGGACCGCGTCGGCGCCCGAGCTGTGCGCGGCCTCGAGCACGCGATCGATGTTCAGATAGCTCTCAGCGGACGCCGGAGGTCCGAGCCGGACGGCGCGATCGGCCGCGAGCGTGTGTGGCGCGCGGTCGTCGGCATCCGAGTAGACGGCGACGCTCTCGATGCCGAGCTCGCGACATGCGCGGATCACCCGGATGGCAATCTCGCCCCGGTTCGCAACAAGAAGCCGCCGAATCACGGTTCGTGGTCCGCGGCCCAGGACGGACGGCGTTTCTGCAGGAATGCCGTGAGACCCTCCTGTCCTTGTGCTGACACCCGTTGGGCTGCTATGGCTTGCGCAGTGATGTCACGGGCATCGGCCCGCGAGCGTCCCCACACCTTGGGTATCAGCGCCTTGGCCGCAGCCACCGCGGTCGGCGCCGCGCCCAGGAGCTCGCGCGCATAGCGGTCCACCGTCGCATCGAGCTCGCCGGCCGTGACGACCGCGTGGATGAGCCCTATCTCGCGCGCGCGCTCCGCGCTGAACCGCATTCCGGTCAAGAAGAGCTCGCGCGCCGCAGACGGTCCAATCTTGGGCAGGACATACGGCGAGATGACCGCCGGCAGGATGCCGAGCTTGGTCTCGGTGAATCCAAAGGACGTGTCGGCGGCGGCGACGGCGACGTCACACACCGCAGCCAGTCCTGCGCCGCCGCCGAGCGCGGCCCCGTGAATGCGCCCGACGATCGCCGCTGGCAACGTGTCGAGCGCCAGGAACATGTCGGCCATGGCCGAGGCATCTCGGAGGTTTTCGTCGTGCGAGAACCCGACCATCTTGGCCATCCAGTGGGCGTCGGCACCGGCACTGAATACCGTGCCGACACCTTGCAGGATCACCACCCGAAGGCTGGAGTCGCGGGACGCGCCGCGTGCCCACGCGGTCAGCTCGGCGATGACGACGTTGTTGAAGGCATTTCTCGCCTCGGGGCGGTTGAGCGTCAAGCGCTCGACTGGCCCGTCGCGAAGGATGGAAAGGAATTGATACCCCATAGCACTGGTCAACCAGGTTGCTCTCACATAACTCGAGAGCAACCTGGTTGGAGTCTAGCGAGCAACCTGGTTGGGTTCGCCAGCCCATCACATTCGGAACACGCCGAACTTGGCCGGCGGGATCGGCGCGTTGTAGGCGGCGGACAAGCCGAGCGCCAGCCCGGATCGTGTCTCCACTGGATCGAGAATGCCATCGTCCCACAGCCTCGCGGTGGAGTAGTACGGCGAGCCTTCGTGGTCGTACTTGTACAGGATCGGGTTGCGGATCGACGACTCCTCCTCGCTCGACAGCGACTTGCCGTCGCGCGCGAGCTGATCTCTCTTCACCGTCGTCAGCACAGCGGCCGCCTGTTCGCCGCCCATTACCGAGATGCGCGCGTTCGGCCACATCCAGAGGAACCGCGGCTCGTAGGCCCGGCCACACATCCCATAGTTTCCCGCGCCGAACGACCCGCCGATGACGACCGTGAACTTCGGCACCACCGAATTGGCGACCGCGTGGACCATCTTCGCGCCGTCCTTGGCGATGCCGCCGCGCTCGTACTGCTTGCCCACCATGAAGCCGGTGATGTTCTGCACGAAGACCAGCGGAACGCTCCGCATGTTGCAGAGCTCGATGAAGTGTGTCGCCTTCAGGGCCGACTCGGAGAAGAGCACCCCGTTATTGGCGATGATGCCGAGCAGAAACCCGTGCACGCGCGCGAAGCCACAGACGATGGTGGTGGCGTAGCGCTCCTTGAACTCATCGAAGCGGGAGCCGTCGACCACGCGCGCGATGATCTCGCGGACGTCGTAGGACCGGCGCAGATCGGCATTGACGATGCCATAGATCTCCGCCGGATCGTACGCCGGGTCTTCGGGCGGCGCGAGGTCGGCGGGCAAGCGCTTCACCGACGTCAGCGACGACACGATGGTTCGCGCTTGATGCAGTGCCTGCTCATCGTCCTCGGCAAAATAG
>JAIVJN010000177.1 GCA_020200025.1 Acidobacteriota bacterium
AAGGTAGATAGGCAACGCACCACGAGTAGCGGATCACGAACATCGATGCCGAATCCTGTCTTCGAAGATTTTCACGTGGGCCGGGAGATTCCATCCCTTGTCAAGGGCCCACTGACGCCTGCCCATGTCATGCGCTGGTCGGCCGCCATGGAGAACTGGCACCGCATCCATTACGACTGGCGATACGCCACCACCCACGACGCGCTTCCCGACATCGTCGTCAACGGTTCGTGGAAGCAGCACGTCCTCATTCAGCTCGTCACCGATTGGGTGGCAGAGATCGGGTGGGTGTGGAAGACGGCCTTCCAGTTCCGCGGTATGGATCATCCGGGCGACACACTGACCGCCTGGGGAAGGATCACGACCACTGAGGTGCGGGCCGATTACGGGGTCATCGGCCTGGAGATCGGCTTGCGCAACCAGCGCGGTGACGCTGGCACGACAGGCACAGCGCTGACCGTATGGCCGAGAAGAGGTGGACCGCCGGTGCCCTATCCGTTCGACCCACGAGTGCTCGAGCCAAGAATAGAATGAGCCGCTGGAACCTCATTCCTTCATTTCAGGATCGAGAGTATTTGTGACCCGACTGATCATCGGCGTAACGGGTGCCACCGGCACGGTGTACGCCGTACGGCTGTTGCAGTTGCTCCAGCGGACGGAGATTGAAACGCACCTCGTGATGAGCCGCTGGGGGCAGAGAACCTTGCTGCACGAGACCAACTACACGCGCGAAGAGGTCGAGGCCCTTGCCGATCATGTTCACAATGCGAACGATCAAGGCGCGCCGATCTCGAGTGGGTCGTTTCTCACCGCCGGCATGATGGTCGTGCCGTGCAGTGTTCGATCGCTCGCCGCGATTGCCCACGGGCTCGGCGAGCACCTCGTTCATCGCGCCGCGGACGTCGTGCTCAAAGAGCGCCGAAAGCTCCTGCTTGCGGTGCGAGAGGCACCGCTCAGCGAGATTCATCTCGAGAACATGCTCCGCCTCTCGCGCATGGGCGCCATCATCTGTCCGCCGGTCCCCGCGTTCTACCAGAAGCCGGCGACGCTGGACGATCTCGTCACCCAAACATGTCGCCGCATGCTCGACCAGTTCGGTATTCACTTGGACGGGGAGCGTTGGAGCGGCGAGATGGCAGTGGGGGAGGACTGAGAACCAACCTGGTTGCGCTCGAGTCATGTGAGCGCAACCAGGTTGGATGAGTCCTATTCGTTCTTCGCCCGCCCGCCACCCGCGCCGCCTGATGCGTCGACGTAGACCGTCTTGATGTTGACGAACTCGCGAACGCCCCATGGCCCGAGCTCGCGTCCATAGCCCGACTCTTTGATGCCGCCAAACGGCAGCCGCGGATCGGATCGAACGAACGCGTTGACGAAACAGTTGCCCGCCTCGATCTCCTCGGCGGCGATGCGCGTGCCACGTTCGAGATCGGTGGTGAAGACGGCAGCGCCCAAGCCGAATGTCGAATCGTTCGCCACGCGAATCTGTTCCGCCTCGTCGCCAACGACGATGATGGCCGCGACGGGACCGAAGAGCTCCTCGTCATGCGCGGGCGTCCCGCGCTTGACGTCCGTCAATATGCTCGGCGGATAGAACGCCCCAGGACCCTCGGGCAGCTGCCCGCCCAGGAGCAGGCGCGCCCCGCGCGCGACACTCTCCATCACTTGCCGATGTAGAGCGTCACGGAGGTCGTGACGTGCTTGCGGCCCGACG
Source organism: Acidobacteriota bacterium (assembly GCA_020200025.1). Taxonomy (GTDB): domain Bacteria; phylum Acidobacteriota; class Vicinamibacteria; order Vicinamibacterales; family UBA2999; genus JAIVJN01. The sequence continues at coordinate 1,715 of JAIVJN010000177.1, forward strand.
TCGACGCCGGGGGTCATCGGATCGCCCATGCGCTGCGCAGTCATTTCGGCCGTGAACAGCCGTTCGACTTCCGCGACCCGGCGGTCGGTCACGATGAACCGTTTGGCGGCGATGCAGCTTTGACCAGAGTTGATCAGGCGGGAGCTCACGCACGTGTGCACCGCCGCCGGCAAATCTGCATCGTCCAGGATGAGATACGGATCGCTGCCGCCGAGCTCGAGCACCGTCTTCTTGATCGCTTGCCCGGCGCGCGCGGCGACGGCGCGCCCGGCGCGGGTGCTGCCGGTCACAGTCACCGCGGCGACGCGTGAATCGTCGATGATGTCTCCAACGCGGCCCGAGCCCAGCCGCAACGTGCGGAAGAGCCCGGGCGGCGCGCCGGCGGTGCGAAACACATCCTCGATGGCCAGGGCACAAGCGGTGACGTTCGATGCGTGCTTCAACACCGACGCATTGCCGGCGAGCAGAGCGGGGGCGGCGTAGCGGAACACCTGCCAGAACGGGAAGTTCCACGGCATCACGCCGAGCACGACGCCGAGCGGCTGGCAGGTGACGAAGCTGCGCCGCGCATCGGTGGCGATCTCTTCGCCGGCGAGAAACGGCGCCCCGTGCGCGGCGAAGTAGTCGCAGGCCGAGGCGCACTTCTGCACCTCGCTTTCGCCTTGCGCCACCGGTTTCCCCATCTCGAGGGCCATCAGACGAGCGAGCGCCGGCGTGCGCAGGCGCAGCTCAGCGGCGAGGCTCTTCAGCAGCGCAGCGCGCGTGTCGAAGCTCGCTCTTCGCCAATCGAGAAACGCCGCCCGCGCCTCCGCCAGCGCTTCCTCGACCTCCGCAGGCGTCATCTCGGGATATGCGTCGATCTGTTCGCCGGTGGCGGGATTGATGGAGAGGAGAGCCATACGCCCGATCGTAGTCTAGGGATATGCAACCGGGTTGCTCGGCGTCAGTCGAGGCCAGCAGCCCGGTTTGGCGGACCTACTGGCTCGGGTGGACGGGCCGCGCTGTTAGAACGGCTTTCGCTCAGGACTGCTCCCTAACGTTCGAGGTGGGAAGACCCACCGTGCACGCGGTCCCACCGAGCACGGCGAGGTCCCACGGGCAACGGCTCAACGCTCCGTGCCGGTCTTGCCGAAGTATTTCTGATACCACGCGATGGATCGCTCGAGCGCATCGACCACGTGTGGTGTTTCGCGCAGTCCATGACCTTCCCTCGGGTAGCGCACGAGAACGGTGTCGACGCCGACGTCGTGCAAGGCGATGTAGAACTGCTCGGCTTCGGCAACAGGAACGTCGTTATCGTTCTCGCCGTGCAGCAGCAAGGTCGGCGTCTTCACGTTCTTTGCCAGCCGAATCGGCGAGCGCTCCCACAGCAGGTCCACGATGCCGTTCTGGTGGGGGAAAGCGCCGTACTCCACAGCAAGGTAGTCGTGGTAGTACGCCGTGTAATTGAAGCTCACGAGATTGGCGATACCGGCGCTCGGGATCGCGGCTTTGAAGCGGTCGGTTTGCGTGATGATCCAGTTGGTCAGTTGGCCGCCGTAGCTTCCGCCCTCGATACCGAGACGCGTGGCGTCCAGCCAGGGATAACGTTCCAGCGCTCTGTCCACGGCCGCCACAACATCCTTGGCCTCGGCACCATTCTGATCCTTGAAGATGGCGTCGGCGAGCTTCTGCCCGTAGCCGGTCGAGCCGCGGTAGTTCACCATCAGCGTGGCCCACCCGAGCCCCGCGTAGACCTGCGCCTTGCTGTTGAACGCCGGGCCTTGCTGGCCGTGCGGTCCGCCGTGGATGACGACGATCATGGGGTGCATTCCATCCCGCGAAACGGATGGCGGGGCTTGCGCCTCCGCGTCGTTGCGGCGGACCCCGGTAGCCGCTGGCAGAGGCTGGCCGGCCCCGGCCGGCGCGATCGGC
>JAIVJN010000178.1:0-3869 GCA_020200025.1 Acidobacteriota bacterium
AGGTAAGCCTTGAGGTCGGGCTCGGCTCGCGGATACTCGGCATACATCGTGGCCAGCGCGCCAGCCCCGTTCGACACCCGCCATTCGTCGACCCTGTAGCCGGCTCGCCGCGCTTCGACCAATCCGAACAGGGCGTACGCCGTCATGAATGGAGGGTTCTCGTCCGTCTTCCACCATCCCCAGCCACCATCGTCGTGCTGGTAGTCGCCGAGGCGGTGCAGACCCTCGGACGCCTGACGGTCGAGCGCGCCCAAGCGCTCGGTGGGCGCGAGCTTCAGTTGCGTCAGCGTGCGCGCGACGAGCACGTTTGGCAAGAAGCTCGAAAGCGTCTGCTCGGTGCAGCCATACGGGTACGAGGTGAGATAGTCGAGTGCTCCGAGCAGCGATCCCGCAAGCGAGGGAGCGAGACTCACGGTCACGACACGGCCCACCGCGTTGGCAGAGGAAGGAACGGTGAGCTCGGCGATCTGTTCGCCGGCAGCGTTCATCGAACCGCTGCTCCCAACATCGCGGCGGATGCCGTAAGGCAGCACTGGAATGGGCAACTCGACTGCGTCATGGTCGCTTTCCGTGCGCGCTGTCGCGGTCACCGCCGCCGTGCCCGGCACGCGTGCTGCGTATCGCCCGTCATCCCGGCGTTCGCCGTCGCTCGCGAGCGGCCCCTCGGCCTTGAGAGGCATCGTCTCACCAACGCTGTCCAGCCCGCGCGCCGAGACTTCCACGCTGGCATGACGCGCGCCGTCGCGGTAGTTGTGCACGATGGTGGGCACGACCACTTCATCGCCTTCGGTAAGGAACCTGGGTGTGATGACGCGAACGATCAGGTCTTTGGTGGTCGTCGTGCGTGCCACGGTGCCGCCAGCCTTCGTGTCTTTGGTGATGGCTCTCGCCGTGAGCCGCCAGGTCGTGAGGGCATCGGGATACTTCACGGCTACTCGAGCGCGTCCCGCGGCGTCGGTCACAAGGTCCGCCACCCAATAGATGGCGTCAGGGAAATCCTTGCGCACGTCAGGCTGCGGCGCTTTGTCGCCCTTGAAGTCTGCCAAGGTATAAGGTCGTCGGCGCCGATGCCCAGCCAGTTGCATGGCGTCTGCGCCCGAATATCCCGTGAAGTAATACTCGCGTGAGAAGGTCGTGCTCACCCGGCTGTACTCCCGTCGATGGAAAAAGCGCACCGGGTCTGGTGTGTCGTCGGCCTTGACGGCGTATACCGCCTCATCCACCACGCTGAGGCTGACTTGTGCACCAGGGCCGCGCAGTCGGTGACCTCGGCGGCGGCGCGCTCGAACTGCAGGTCGGCAAGGAGCGTGAACCACAGGCGAAAGGCGGCACGGTCCGATTCGTCGGCGAGCGATGCCGAGGCGGGAAGGCCCTCGACGCTCACGGTTACCGCGATGGCGACGGCGGCGAGACGAGCGCCGAGGCCGGCACCCGCGCACGTGGCCCTTAGCAGCACAAGTCGCGTCTCGCTTTCCCGTTCACGAAACGGCACCTCCGTGGCCGGACCGTCACGCGTGCGACTCAGCGAAGGGCTGGCAATCGAACGACCACCCCGGCTGGCCGGTTGCCGAGGTGACGCTCGCGTACCAGACCGCCGTGCGCGTCGATGATCGCGACGGCAATCGCGGCCTTCAGCCCTTGTCCGCCTTTGGCGAGATCAAATGGAAGCTCGCGCGCGCGTAAGCGGCTCACCGTGTCCGGGGCGATGACCAGGCGCACCGCGGGTTTGTGCCGGACGCGCAGCGGCCTGGCCGTCAACTGCACCGTTCCGGGCCTCGACTGCGCCCGCACGACCGAGGTAATGAGCGCGGCCAGCGCTGCACTGACGTGGCTCTCATCTACCAGAACGCTGGCGCTCGACCCGTCGGGGACATCGAGGTCGATGGCCGGCTCTTCCGGGAGATCCACGGCCTGGATCGTGGCATGGAGGAGGGAGGCGAATGGGACCCTGACGCGCCGCAGCGTCACCTCTCCTCGGAGCAGCCGACTGAGCTCGGTCGCTTCGTCGACTAGGGCGACAACACGGTCGGCTGCCGAGATGGCGGAGGTCACGGCCTTGAACTGCTTTTCGTCCAGCTTCTCCCCTTGCCCGAGCAGGCGGAGATAGCCGCGAACGACCCCCAACGGACCACGCAGCTCGTGCGACAGATGCGAAAGAAGACCCGCAGCGCTCTCGGTCATGCAGTCACGGACTTGCCTAGAGTGTCGGTCGGTCAGGTGCTCCAGATTACAGGATTGTCAGCTCGTTCGTGCCCGTGGGATCTTTGGACAGCTCGGCGGCCGGCGCAAGCATTCTGGACGCGTTCTCGACTCGCATCGCGGTCCGACGCGCGGGGTGAGCCGAGCAGCCAACTGGAGCGAACGGGAGAATATCAAGGGCATCGCGCTTGGCTGGCATGACCGTGAGCATCAGGAGGCGAAAGGAGATCAAATTACGCATCGGAGGTTCACGGCGAATGGTGGTACCGGCGCGCGTTCGCGGCATCTGAGGGGTAGTGGCGCGCCACCTCTATCTGCGTCGTCGCCGGAACTTCATTCGAGCCGCAGGCGTCGGAGCCGTCGCCGCCGGCCTCGCCGGCACCACGTCCTGGCTGGGCGGCGAGCTCGAGGCGGCGCAGAACCCGAATGCGCAAAAGCTCGCTGACCTGAAGAAGAGCCCGCTCAGCACCAGCGAGAAGCTGAACTCGTACAAAGACATCACGACGTACAACAACTTCTACGAGTTCGGCTTGGACAAGGGCGATCCGGCTCGTCATGCGGGCTCGTTGAAGCCCCGTCCCTGGTCGATCGTCGTCGAAGGGCAGTGCGGCAAGCCCGGCACCTACCACATCGAAGACATCATGAAGTGGTTCCCGCTCGAGGAGCGGATCTACCGGCTGCGCTGTGTCGAAGCGTGGTCGATGGTCATCCCGTGGGTGGGCTTTCCCTTGAGCGATTTCGTCAAGCGCTTCGAGCCGACGTCCAAGGCGCACTACGTCGAGTTCCGCACGCTGGTCGACGTCAAGCAGATGCCGGGGCAGTCCGAGCCGGCACTTCAATGGCCGTATGTCGAAGGCCTCCGGATGGACGAGGCCATGCACTCGCTCGCGATCATGGCGGTGGGGTTGTACGGCGAAGTGCTGCCGAATCAGAACGGCGCGCCCATCCGCCTCGTCGTGCCCTGGAAGTACGGGTTCAAGGGCATCAAGTCGATCGTCCGCGTTCGGTTCGTGGAGAACCAGCCGGTCAACACGTGGCAGCAGACGCGGGCGAGCGAATACGGGTTCTTCGCCAACGTGAACCCAGACGTCGATCATCCGCGCTGGACGCAGAAATCGGAACGGCGCATCGGCGAGTTCTTTCGCCGCAAGACGCTGCCCTTCAACGGCTACGCGGACCAGGTCGCGTCGCTGTACGCGGGGATGGACCTGAGGAAGTATTACTGAGCGGGAGGACCCTCTGTCCCTTCATGACACCCACGCAGCTCGTTCGCCGCGTCATCAAGCCTTTGCTGTTTCTCGCCGGGCTCGGGCCGCTCACCTGGCTGATCTATCACGGGTTCTGGGGTGATCTCGGCGTCAATCCTGTCGAGACGGTCACCAACACCACGGGCATCTGGACACTGCGGCTGATCGCCCTCTCGCTGGCCATCACGCCGTTGCGCTGGCTGACCAAGTGGAACCCTGTCATTCTCCTGCGCAGGCCCATCGGGCTCTTCGCGTTCTTCTACGGCGTGTTGCACTTCATGACCTACTTCGTCCTCGATCACTCGTTGATGTTCGATGGACTCTGGGAGGACATCGTCGAACGGCCGTACATCACCGTTGGGTTCACCGCATTCGTGCTGTTGATTCCGCTGGCGATCACTTCGACGCAAGGCTGGATTGGTC
>JAIVJN010000178.1:3938-7559 GCA_020200025.1 Acidobacteriota bacterium
GTCATCTCATCCCAGTACACTCGCGCTCCGGAGGGTTTATGAAGGTTCTCGTACTCGGTGCGACAGGCACGGTTGGCGGCGCGGTCACGCGGGCGTTACAGGAACAGGGCGTCGATGTCGCGGCGTTGACGCGAAGCGCCGAAAAGGCATCGACGCTGCCCAAGGGCGTTGAGGCTCGTGTCGGCGATCTCAATCAACCGCAGGAGGTGGGGAGCGCCTTCAAGGGCGTCGATGGTCTCTTTCTGCTCAATGCCGTCACCTCGAGCGAGCTGCAAGAAGGCCTATTTGCGCTTCATTGGGCGAAGCATCACGCCGTCAAACATCTGGTCTATCTCTCGGTGCAACACACGGAGCGCGCGCCGCATATTCCGCACTTCGCCAGCAAGGCGATGATCGAGCAAGCAATCAAGAAGTCGGGCGTGCCGCACACGATCGTGCAGCCCAACAACTTCTTTCAGAACGACTATTGGTTCAAGGACGCGCTCCTCCAGTACGGCGTGTATCCGCAGCCGCTCGGCAGTGCCGGCATCGATCGGGTCGACGTGCGCGACATAGCGGCCGCCGTCGCCTCCGCGTTCGGCAAAGGCCCGGACAAGCGCACCTACGTGCTCGGCGGACCGGACTCGTGGACCGGCGAGAGCACCGCCGCCATCTGGTCCAAGCATCTCGGCCGGCCGATTCGCTATGCGGGCGATGACCTCAATGCCTGGGAGACGCAGCAACTGCAGTATCTTCCCCACTGGATGGTGTTCGACTTCAAGATCATGTACGAGCACTTCCAGCAGCACGGCTTTCGCAACGAGCCCGGCGAGCGCGACGCGGCGGAAGCGCTCATCGGAAAACCGTTTAGGACCTTCGACGCCTTCGCTGCCGAGACCGCGAAGATGTGGAACGGTTGAGAGTTGACGCGGGCTGGGCTCGGTAGCTCCGGCGAGCACGCATGGCGAAGCGGCGTTATGCGCCTGCCGCCTGTCCGCCTACGGTGCCGCGAGGCCGCTTCGGCGGACCCACCGAAGCGTGCAAGTCGAGTCGAGCGAAGGCGGGCCGCCTGCGTATGCCGTGACGAGGAGGCTTACGGAATACTCACCAGCTCGACCTCGAACAGCACCGTCGCGTTCGGCGGAATGGCGCCTTGGCCGGTCGATCCATACGCAAGCTCTGGCGGAATCACGAGCCGACGGCGACCGCCGACGCGCATGCCGGGAACGCCTTGATCCCAGCCGCGGATCACCGCGTTGGTGCCCAGCACGAAGCTGAAAAGGCCTCGTCCTGCTGACGAATCGAACTGACGGCCTTTGTTCTCCGTGGCGCTGTTGCTGTAGAGCCAACCGGTGTAGTTGACGCTGATGCGCTGTCCGGCCGATGCCTCGGCCCCGGTGCCCGCGATGAGGTCGGTGCTGCTGAACGGGGCGCTTCCCGTCACTTCCGAGGGCGCCGTCGGGTTGTCGTCGCCGCAGCCAGGGACGAACGCAGCGAGCAACGACGCGAGTGCAAGTGGGAACAGACGTCGGGTCATCGTGTCGCAATTCAGAATCCGGCAGAGGCCTCGATCATATGCGAGAACATACCGGGCGATCAGCTCTTGCGCAACGGCCCGACCAGTTTCAAGGCGGGACCCACTTGTTCACGGACGGCCGGCCCGAGCGCGTTCCCGGCCATCCGAGTAGCGATCTGGTCGGTCCCTTCACTCCCGAAAGAGTTGTTGCGCCAGGCGCAGCGTCTCGAACACGCCCCAGCCCAGTGGGCAAGCCGCGAGTGCCCAGGCGCCGGCCACTACGCTCCAGCGTCGCGGAGCATTGAACGATGTCGCCGCGCCATGGCCTGGTGTCGCGCGCGTTGGCGCCTCGGCGGTCACGAACAGCGCGTTGGGTACGGGCCTGACCGCGAGGTTGCAGACGAATCCAACGGCGAGGAAAGCGGCGAGGACATACATCGTGAAGGAGTAGGCATCCGAGGCCGGCACGCCGCGAGCGAGCTGGAATTCGCGGATGTAGTTGACGAGCACCGGGCCGAGAATGCCTGCCGTGGACCACGCCGTGAGGAGCCGGCCATGTATGGCGCTCACGTGGTGCACACCGAAGAGATCGGCGAGATAGGCCGGGATCGTGGCGAAGCCGCCGCCGTACATCGTGAGGACGATGCAGAAGATGGTGACGAAGAGGGCGAGGCGCTGGCTCGATCCGGCGGCTGGCACGCTCGCATAGAGCACCAGGCCGAGCACGAAGAAGATTGTGTAGGTCGCTCTTCGTCCAAGGCGATCCGAGAGCGAGGCCCAGAACAATCGGCCGCCGATGTTGAAGAGGCTGAGGAGGCCGGCGAATCCAGCCGCGGCTGACGCATCGACGCGGCCCGGGAACATCTCCTGGATCATCGGCGCCGCCATGCCGAGGACACCGATGCCGGCGCTGACGTTCAGGCAGAGCACCGCCCACAGGAGCCAAAACTGTCGTGTCCGCCACGCCGCGGCAACCGGCACGAAGCGCGCCGGCTCCATCGGCGCTCCATCGCTCGCGGGCCTCCACCCTGCGGGTGACCAACCGGCCGCCGGCACGCGGTAGGCGAACGCCCCAATCAGCATGGCGGTGAGATAGACCGAGCCCAGAACGACGAACGTGGGCGCGACGCCGACCGACGAGTCGCTGGCGAACGCGCGCATGAGCGCATCGGCGAGCGGTGTGCCGATGAGCGCCCCGCCACCAAAGCCCATGATGGCGAGGCCGGTGGCCATGCCGCGACGATCGGGGAACCACTTGATGAGCGTGGAGACGGGGGAGATGTAGCCGAGGCCGAGTCCGCACCCGCCGATCACGCCCGAGCCGAGCCATAGGAGCCACACCTGATGCAGGTGGATACCCACGGCGGAGACGAAGAAGCCGCCGCCCCAGCACAGGGCGGCGACGACGCCGGCCTTGCGCGGGCCTTCGCGCTCGACCCACGAGCCGAAGAGGGCGGCCGAGGAGCCGAGCATGACGAAGAAGAGCGTGTACATCCAGCCGAGCGTGCTGATCTTCCAGTCGTCGGGGGTTGGCGCGGTGATGCCGATGGCGCGACTGAGCGGGAGCCAGAAGACGCTGAACCCGTACGCCATCCCGATCGAGAGGTGGATGGCAAGCGCGGCCGGGGGCACGAGCCACCGGTTGTATCCGGGAGGCGCGACGCTGCGCTTCTTGGAGAGGAGCGTCGCCAGCGGGCGGATCATCGGGTGCGATTATGCGGCAGTCGGCGACGGCGGCGATGGTCGGTCGCGGGCACGCTGATCGTGGGCATCGCGAGGTCGCGAGCGGATGAGGGTCGTAGTAGGGTATGCTTTCTGACGCGGGGTGGAGCAGTCCGGTAGCTCGTTGGGCTCATAACCCAAAGGTCGCGGGTTCAAATCCCGCCCCCGCAACCACAGCCGTTCCCTCCGAACCTTTGGCACTTCAATCGCTTACGGGCCGATTGCTGGTTCCTGGTCTTCGTACCGCGCAACCATCTGTATTTGGTCACTTCGGACGAAGCAGTCGCTGAGTTCCGCCCACATCACAACGCGGTGGCGCCGTCGCTCGGTCCTCGGGCCCACGGCGAGGATCGATGCTCGGGTGTCCAACCCGATGGGTGAATAGGATCGAGGGTCGTGAACGC
>JAIVJN010000179.1 GCA_020200025.1 Acidobacteriota bacterium
TCGTGGACCTGTCGTCGCTCTCGACCGTGGGCGCCTTGTTTCTGGCGGCGGCGCCGGCCGGCACCGATACGCGCTCTTTGTTCAACGCGTTGCTGGTGTGGGGCTTGTCGATGACCGTGGTCGGAGCGGTGCTGTGCTGGGTGCTCTTCCGGTAATCGGGGCCTCGCACGTCGTGGCGACAGCGCATCGCCTCGGTCGTCGACCTCCAGCCAGCGCCAGGAGGCGGGAGGTTCGTCGAGCGTGAAAGTCGCGATCCTGGACGACATCCATCACGCGTACGAGGGCACGAGCGGTGTACGCCGGTTGCGCGAGCACGCGGAGGTCTGCATCTTCACCGCTCCGTTCGGCGAGGCCGGAGCGTTGCGGGGCTTCGATGCGCTCGTGGCCAATCGCGAACGGACACGGTTCACCCGCGACCTGCTGGAGCGGCTCGGCGATCTTCGAGTCATCGCGCAGACCGGCAATCACGCCCAGCACATCGACCTTGCCGCGGCGGCCGAGCGGGGTATCCTCGTCGCGAGAGCCAGCGGCGGCTTCTCCGTTGGTGCGGCGGAGCTTGCAATCGGGCTCGCGATCGCGCTGATGCGGCAGATCCCCGCCAGCCACGATGCGATCAGGCGCGGCGATTGGCGCGTGCCGATGACACGGGTCCTACACGGTAAGACGATGGGGATCGTCGGCGTCGGGCAAGTCGGCCAGCACGTGGCCAGGCTTGGCGCGGCGTTCGGCATGCGCGTGGTGGCGTGGAGCCCGCGATTGACGGACGCGAGGGCGTCGGCTGTCGCGGTGCAGCGCCGGTCCCTCGAGGCGCTTCTGCAAGAGTCGGATGTCGTCTCGATTCATGCCACGCTCACGGCCGAATCTCGCGGGCTGATCGACGCCCGGCGCCTCCGCCTGATGAAACGGACGGCGTATCTGATCAACACGGCCAGAGGGCCGATTGTCGATCAGGCTGCGCTCGTCGAGGCGTTGACAGACAGGCGGATCGCCGGTGCCGGTTTGGATGTGTTCGACGAGGAACCGCTGCCGGCTGCACATCCGCTGACGGCGCTGCCGAACGTGATCCTCACGCCGCACCTCGGCTGGCCGACGGACGAAGGCTACGCCCGCTTCTCGGAGGCGGCGTGCGAGGTTCTGCTGGCATATCAGGCCGGTCGGGATGTGCCGCGTTTCACCGGGTGAGGTGATCTCGAGCTCGATAGGCCGAGGCGTCGCTGCCCCGCGCGCATGATCCTGACGTCGTCGGGCGGTGGCGCCATGAAAGTCGCCTCTGGCATCACACTCGGCATCGTGCAACGAAGGACCAGGGCAGCGGGAGCCGAGCTCGTCGTATACTGCGTCGGCCCATGGGCGGTGAACGCGAAACGGAGATCCGTAGCAGTGATTGAACAGAGTGCCATCGACGAGCTTCGCAAGGGTCACCGTGGCGACGTGATCGCACCGGGGCATCCATTCTATGAAGGCGGGCGGCGCGTCTGGAACGCGTTGATCGACAAGCGCCCCGCGCTCATCGTGCGGCCGCGCACGGCGGTCGACGTCATGACGGCCGTCAACTTTGCGCGCGAGCGGCGTCTCCCCGTGGCCATCCGCGGTGGCGCCCACAGCGTGGCTGGCCGGGGCACGTGTGACGATGGTCTCGTCATCGACTTCAGCAGTATGACGGCGCTGAGGGTCGACCCGGCGGCACGTCGCGTGCGTGCCGAAGCCGGTTCGCGATGGGCAGAGCTCGATCGCGAGACGCAGGCGTTCGGCCTTGCCACCACCGGCGGGACGGTCGGCGACACCGGCATCGCCGGCCTGACGCTCGGTGGAGGCTTTGGATGGTTGGGCGGCACGTGCGGCATGACCGTCGACAACCTGGTCTCGGCCGACGTGGTGCTCTCGACCGGCGAGCTGGTTCGCGCCGATGCCGAGCAGCACGGCGATCTGTTCTGGGCCATTCGAGGCGGAGGAGGCAACTTCGGTGTCATCACCTCATTCGAGTATCAGCTGCATCCGGTCGGTCCGCTCATCATCGGCGGAATGGTCGTTCACCCGTTCCCTGCGGCAGCCGACGTGCTCCACTTTTACGGTGACTTCATCACGCGCGCGCCCGATGAGTTGACGGCGGCCGCGGCGCTCCTCACCGGACCCGACGGTCAGAAAGCATGTGCCATCGCCGTGGCGTACAACGGGCCGCTCGATAAGGGTGCGAACGCCGTCCGGCCGATCAAGGAATTCGGCTCGCCGGTCATCGACCTGATCGGACCGATGCCGTACGTTACCCAGCAAACGCTCCTCGATCAGGCGATGCCGCCGAACATGCTCAATTACTGGAAGGCGGACTTCGTCAGCGCGGTGGGCGACGGGCTGGTCCACGTCCTGGTCGACGCTTATGCGCGCGTCCCTTCTCGCGGTTCGTCCTTGCTCCTGTTCCCGATTCACGGCGCCGCAAGCCGGGTCTCTCCGGACTCGACCGCGTATCCGCATCGCACCGGCATCCACACCGGCATCTATGCACTGTGGACCGATCCGGCTCACCAACAACCGAACGTCGCCTGGGTGCGCGAGACCTGGGAGGCCCTCCAGCCTTTTGTCCCGGGCGGCGTTTACGTCAACGAGCTCGGCGAGGACGACGGCGACGACCGAGTGCGTCAGGCTTACGGCGCGAACTACAAGCGCCTCACCGAGATCAAGGCCAAGTACGATCCGCAGAATGTGTTTTGCCTGAACGCGAACATCAAGCCAACGTCATAGGCGTGGGGTGGCGAATGGCGGTGCCCGCATCTCCCCCCTTCGCGCCCTCGCATCGAGCGGCTTCCTGAACCCGAGTCGCTTCAACGCCCTGCTCACGATCCGTGGCGGGGCCGGTCACCATGAATCAATGAGATCCGTGCTCCGATTGCCCCGAGGCCCTTGCCCGCTCGACGCCCATAGAGGCTGATGAACACGATCGACCTGCTCGACATCGTCACGCTCGTGGCCGCTATCGGGTGCGCGCTCGTCGCGGGGATCTTCTTCGCGTTCTCGACCGCCGTGATGAAGGCACTCGGGACGCTGCCACCAGCGCACGGTATCGCCGCCATGCAGTCGATCAATGTCGTCATCATCAATCCGTGGTTCCAGTAGTCCCACCGTCATCGTCAGCATCGTCAAGAGTTTACGCATAGCTGTCCTCCCCCCTTTTCAGCAACCTGATGAAAAAGCCTTGAGCCTGCAGTGAGAAGTCAGAAGTAGGTTGTCCGTTGCACCGGGAGCTGAGAGCGCAAATCGCGACCGCCAATGCGGCGCTACAAAGGAAAGGGCAGCGCGCTGGTGTAGGGCGCACCTTTACGGTGCGCCAAGAGCTGCGGCAACGACGGCAGGTGCGCGCGCCGTTGGGCGGGAGGTAGCCTGTCGAGACCGGCCGCGGCGCCTCGTCTGTTCAAGAGTGAACATCCCGGGAGATGGCTGTGGGCCTAGGATGGTGGGCATGGAAAGACCGTTCATACGTTGGTTTCGCGCGTACATCCTCGACGCCATGATTGTCGTGTCCGCCGCACTGGGCGCCTGGGCCGCTTGGGGCTCGCCGTCTCCTGTCACGTTGACCTGGGTTGCGGTCGTCAGTGTGGGACTCGTCATCGTGACGGCCCTGGC
>JAIVJN010000180.1 GCA_020200025.1 Acidobacteriota bacterium
GGCTTGAGGCTTGGGGCTTGAGGCTTGAGGCTTGGGGGCTCGAAGGGCTTTGGGCTTGGAGGCTTGAGGGCAATGAGAGGGCCCTCCATGCCTTCAAGTCTCCAGGCCTTCAAGCCTTCAGCCCCTTCTCGTGAGCCAGCCTAGGGGTTCGGCGACGCGGTCGGCGGTCTGGCCGCACCGTTCGCCACACCGTTCACCGCTTCGAGCCACTGCGCGATCTGCTCGCGCGACCACCGGTGGTCGTCGTTCAGATGAACGATGATGGCTGAGAGGACCAGCTTCTTGGAACACCCCTCGCCGGGGCAGCGCCGCACGGTACCTTCGAGGCAATCGAAGAACCACTCGAGGTCCTTGGTGGGATGCATGCCCTCGACCTGGCGGGGCAAGCGATACATGCCCTCGTAGGCCGCCCCGAGCGCGCAGGATGCTCGCTGGCCCTTGAAGTAATCACCAAAGGCTTGATCAGGACGTCGCTCGGCGCCGGCCCGGATGAAGGAGGCGAGCTCGCGCTCGCCGTGGTGATCGTGCTCGGGCATGGTGGCCTCGCAGAGCGCCGGACGCATCGGGCCGACCGCCCCGACCGCGCCTTCGCCACACGGCATGAGGGTAGCCGAAAATGACGAGCGAGGGAGCGGGCTTTCGCCAGGCTGGGACGAAAGGCCGGGACCGTCTTGGTCGTTATCGGACGCCAATTGTCCGCCAATGGAACACTCGTCAATCTGCACTCTGAGGTCTGAGATTCTCAGAACCCCTTGCCCAAACGCTCCTGTAACTTTTCACGGTATCCCCGGCTCAGCGTCAGCCGGGTCCCGTTCTGCAGCACCACCACGTACTCGCCATTGAACCAGGGCTGCAGCTCTTTGATCCGATCCGTGTTGACGATGCGCGACCGATGGATTCTGACGAACCTGTGCAGATCGAGTCGGCCCTCCATGTTGTTCATCGTCTCGCGGAACAGATGGGCCTCCTCCCCGAGATGCAGTCGGACGTAGTTGCCCGCGGCCTCGATCCAATCGATGTCGTCGGTGCGCAAGAAGAACACACGTCCGCCTGATTTGACGACGAGGCGATCGAGCTTCTGCGGCTCGGGCTTGAGGTCGTGGACGAGCGCGAGCAGGCGCCGGCCCCAATCGCCTGCGCGCTGCCGCTCGAGGTGCTCGCGCGCGTGCTGGAGCGTCTGCTGGAAGCGGTCGCGGCCGAAAGGCTTCAACAGGTAGTCGATCGCATGCACTTCGAAGGCGCGGAGCGCGTACTCGTCGTATGCCGTGACGAACACGACCGCCGGCATGCGATCGGCGCCAACCTGCTGAATCACGCGGAAGCCGTCACAGGCCGGCATCTGCACGTCGAGGAAGACGAGATCGGGATGGTTGGCCTGAATGGCGTTGATCGCCTGCTGCCCGTCGGCGCACTCGCCGACGAGCTCGATGTCCTGCTCCTGCTGCAACAAGCTGACCATCCGCTCGCGCGCGACCGGCTCGTCGTCGACGACCATCGTACGAATCTTGCTCACGCCACGACCTCCACCATTGTGTCCGTTGCCTCGCCCGTCTGCTCGACCAGCGGAATCGCGATGAGGACCGACAGCCCACCAGACGGAGGCTGGCGGAACTCGAACCGGTGATTCGACCCGTACAAGTGCTGCAGGCGCGATCGCGTGTTCGTGAGGCCCACCCCGCGATTGAAATCCGACAGCCGTGACGCGGACATGCCGACGCCGTCGTCGAGCACCTCGAGCTCGAGGAAGGCGCCGGCCCGGGCGGCACGAACCTGCACCTGGCCGGGCGTCGGGCGCGGACCGATGCCGTGCTTGATCGAGTTTTCGACGAGCGGCTGCAGGATCAGGTTGGGTACCAACGCGTCGAGCGTGTCCGGCTCGATGTCGAAGGCAACGGTGAGACGATCGCGGAAGCGCGTTTGTTCGATCTCGAGATACTTCGCAAGAAAATCGAGCTCCTGCTTGAGCGCGACCTCCTGAATGCCGGCGCCCTGGAGCGAGAGGCGCAACAGATCGCTGAGACGCGCGATCATCGTGTCGGCTGCCTCGACATCGCGGTGCATGAGCGCCGAGATCGTGTGAAGCGTGTTGAAGAGAAAGTGCGGCTGCAGTTGACGCTGCAACCCCTGGAGTTGGGCCTCGACGAGCCGAGTCTCGAGCTGGCTGGCCCGCAGCGCTCGGTCGCGCGCTTCCTGATGAAAGCGCAGCGAATGACTCAGGCCGATGATGGCCCAGTAGGTCATCATCAGCCAATCGAAGTTGAGGAAGAACATGCGCTGTGCCTGCGACGACCACGTGCCGGGCATGTCGCCGACGTAGGAATTGATGGTGCGTTGCGAGGTGACGGTCAACGCCACGTGTGCGAGCGTGGCGACGAAGACGCCGACGAGATGCGCGGGCAGGCTGCGCGTCCACGTCCGCTGTCCCAAGGGGAAGCGGCGCGACATCCAGAGGATGCCGGGCGTGAGCACGGCCCACGAGTACCAGTAACTGAGATTGAGCGCGAGCAGCAGCGGGAACGACGCCGGTCGCTCGGTGAACGTCGAGACGAAGTAGTAGGCTTGAAAGCCCGAGAAAAAGCCGAGAGCCGTGGCGACGCCGAAGATCGCTCGCGGGCGGAGGACATCGCGATCCGTCTGCATGGACCGACTATCGACCTCCGACACGGTCGAGTCAAAGCGCGTCGGTCCCAAGATCCGAAGGGCCGACGCCACTCCGTCACTCATTGCCGTTTCTCATCACGGATCGCTGTCCCGTGGCGTGTGCCGCGCACCGATGGTCACGGCGATGGCCGCGCGGGTTCGGCATCCGGCCTGCGAATCACGTGCCGATCGTGGCGGCGCGCGTCGACAAACCGCTGGCTCGTGAATCGACGGCAATTTTGCAGGGAGCGTGACAGGACAGAGGGCGAGCGCGTGGCGCTCGGTTCGCAGAGCCGGATTCCGATCCAGGGCCTTGGACGGTTTCGTCACACGGTTCATCACAGCGAACAGGGGTTGCGGCGGGTGGGGCGGGGGGCGATGGACAGGTGCGGCGGGTGCGACGGGTGCTTGGGTGCTTAGTCCTTGGTGCTTGGGTGCGCGAGCTTGAGGTGCGACACTCCACACTCGCTTGTCGCACGCCGCACCCAGGTGCTGAGGGACGCGCGCACCTGGCGCTCCCGACCTACCCGACCCGGCTTACCAGCCTGACCGCCCTACCCGCCCGCGCCGCCCTTTTCGGGCACCAGTACCACGCACGCAAGCGGCGGAACCGTCAGCGTCAGCGAATACGGGTGACCGTGCGAGGGGACGTCGGCCGCCACCACGCATCCAAGGTTCCCGACATTGCTGCCGCCGTAGCTGGCGGCGTCGCTGTTGAGACGCTCGCTCCAGGCGCCCGCGCGCGGAACGCCGATGCGGTAGCGTTCGCGCGGGACGGGGGTGAAGTTCACCAGTACGGCGACGCACTCATCGCCGACATCGGCGAAGCGGAGGAACGAGATCACGCTGTTCTGGTGATCGTGGCAGTCGATCCAGGCGAACCCGGATGGCTCGACATCGACGCGGTGGAGCGCGGGCTCGTCGGCATACAGGCGATTGAGATCCCGAACCCATCGCTGCAATCCAGCCGTACAACGCACGCAGCGTCGCGTGCTTCTGCCACACGTCGCCCGGCATCTTGTCGAGCATCGAGCGCTTGCCGTGGACGACTTCGTCGTGCGAGAACGGCAGGATGAAGTGCTCGCTGAACGCGTAGAGCAGCGAGAACGTGATGCGGTCGTGATGCCATTTCCGATGGATCGGATCCTGCGCGCAGTAGTCGAGCATGTCGTGCATCCACCCCATGTTCCATTTGTAGGTGAAGCCCAATCCGCCGAGGTGCGCGGGCCGCGTCACCCCCGGCCACGCGGTCGACTCTTCCGCAATCATCAACACCCCGGGATGCTCTCGTGCCACGAGCGTCGTGAGCTCGCGGAAGAACTCGATGGCATGGAGGTTCTCGCGCCCGCCGTATCGGTTCGGGATCCATTGTCCGCCGCCGCGCGAGTAGTCGAGATAGAGCATCGAGGCGACGGCATCGACCCTGAGACCGTCGACATGGAACTCGTCGAGCCAGAACATGGCGTTGCTGAGCAAGAACGAGCGCACTTCGTGTCGCCCGTAGTTGAAGATGAGCGTACCCCAGTCCTGATGCTCCCCTTGCCGCGGATCCGCGTGCTCGTACAGGGCGGTACCGTCGAAGCGCGCGAGGCCGTGCAGGTCCTTGGGAAAATGGCCGGGCACCCAGTCGAGAATGACGCCGATGTCGGCGCGGTGGCAGGCGTCGACGAAGTACTGGAAGTCTTCCGGCGCGCCGAAACGGCTGGTCGGCGCGAAAAAGCCGATCACTTGATATCCCCACGAGCCGGTGAATGGATGCTCCATGATCGGCATCAGCTCGACGTGCGTGAAGCCCATGTCTTTCACGTAGGGCACCAGTCGATCGGCGAGATCACGGTAACCGAGCAGATGACCGTCCGCGCCGCGCTGCCAACTGCCGAGGTGCACTTCGTAAACCGACATGGGCGCGCGCCGCAGACTGTTGCCTCCAGGGCGCGACGCCATCCAGACGTCGTCGCCCCACGCGCGATCGCTTCCCTGCCAGACGATGGACGCCGTCCGCGGCGGCGTCTCGAAGAAGCGCCCGAACGGATCGGCCTTGAGCACCGGGATGCCGTCAGCCGTGACCACCTCGAACTTGTAGCGCTCTCCCGCGGCGAGATCCGGGATGAAGATCTCCCACACACCGCTCGGCACGAGCGCGCGCATGGGATGGACGCGGCCGTCCCAGCCGTCGAAGTCGCCCACCACGCTCACCCGGCGCGCGTTCGGCGCCCAGACCGCGAAGTGCACGCCGCGCCCCAGGCCGTGCGTCAGCGGGCGTGCGCCCAGTCGATCGAACAGCCGATAGTGTGTGCCTTCGGCGAACAGGTAGGCGTCGAGATCCGTGAGCACCGGGCCGTATCGATAGGTATCGTCGATCTCGCTGACGCGTCCGTCCCGCCAAGTGAGACGATAGCGATAGTCGAAGCCGTCACGGGCGACGTCGGGAACGACGGCCTCGAAGAGGCCTTCCGCGTGAAGACGCGCCATCGGCCATTGGCTGCCGCCGGCCACGAGATGGGCCTCCCGCACCTGCGGCCGGAACAGGCGTACGATCAACGCCGAGCCGTCCGCGGTCTCGTGCGGACCGAGCACGGCGAACGGATCGGGGTGCTGGCCTTTCACGATGGCGGCCAGGGCGTCGGACGGGAGCGTGGGCGCAGGAGCAGGCATCTGGCGCGATCTTACCCCGCTCGGTAGGCGGCTCGGCCTTCGGCGATCGGTGGGCGCTCGCTCCGCTCGCGTAGGTTTCGGCCGTCACCTTCGTGCGAGTTCGTACGGTGTCGAGGGCCGCTGCCCTCCGAGCGAGCGAGGCCGGCTATATCATGTCTCTCTATGACTTTCGCCAATTTCAGGACTTCTGAAGGGTCCTTCCGCGTCGAGCTGTTCGACGACAAGGCACCGAAGACCGTGGCCAACTTCGTCGGTCTGGCAGAGGGCTCGAAGGAGTGGACCGATCCCACCT
>JAIVJN010000181.1:0-4397 GCA_020200025.1 Acidobacteriota bacterium
AGATCGGTGGTCTTGAAGACCCATGGATCGCGATTGTTGACCTGGTGAAGATCCATCGTGAGATACGCCGTCGAGGCGTCGTAGCGCGAAGGCTCGATATTGCCCACCGTGCCGGCGGGCGGCAAGCTGGGAATGTTCTTCGTGACGTTGGTCCAGCTCTTACCGCTGTCGCGCGTCACCTGCACCTGACCATCATTGGTCCCTGCCCAGATGAGCCCCTTCTCGAGGCGTGACTCGGCAATCGCCATCACCGTGCCGGCGTACTCGACGCCGATGTTGTCGCCGGTGAGCCCACCGGAAAACTGCTGGCGGCTCTTGTCGTTCAACGACAGATCGGGACTGATGACCTCCCAGCTCTGCCCGCGGTTGGACGTGCGATGAACGTGCTGGCTGCCGACATAGACGGTGTTGCGATCGTGCGGCGACATCGTCAGGGGCATCGTCCAGTTGAAGCGATACTTCAACTCGGCGGGAGGACCGTTCAATTGCTCGGGCCACACCTCGACGTTGCGCGCCTGGCGGCGATTCTCCTCGTAGATGGCGACGATGCCGCCGACGCTGCCCGCGCCTGACGCGCTCGACCAGACCAAATTCGGATCCGCGGGATCGGGGGTCGCCCACCCGCTCTCCCCCCCGGCGACCGTGTGCCACAGGCTGCGCGGGATCACGCCGGGCGCGCCTTCCTGGCCGAACAAGCGGCTATTGCTCGGCCCACGATAGGAGGGACCGTCCTGCTTGTTGCCGTAGACGTAGTACGGAATCTGGTTGTCGACCGTGACGTGATACATCTGCGCGTTCGGTAACCGATTGCGGAGCCACGTCCGCCCGCGATTCTGCGAGATGGACCATCCCTGATCGTGCGCTACGATCATGCGGTCGCCGTTGCTGGGATCGATCCACATGTCGTGGTGATCGCCGCCCGGCGCGCGGGCGCCGCTCTGCTGCACGAGCGTCTCGGCGCCGTCGAGCGACACGCTGTACGAGGCGGTGAGAAAGTAGGTCTCGTTTTCGTTGTCGGGCGACACAAAAATGTGCGAATAGTAGTGCGCGCGGCCCATGGCGTTCCGGTCGTAGCTCACCACGCGCCAGTTCTCGCCGCCGTCTTCGGATCGCCACACCTGACCCCGATCGGTCTCCTGGCCGTTCCACGGCACGCCGTCGCCCGTCTCGATCATCGCGTAGACACGATTGGTATTGGACGGTGCCACCGCCACCTTCACTTTGCCGACCTCCCGCTCCGGCAGCCCGTGCCCGGCGAGACGCGTCCACGTAGTACCACCATCATTCGAGGTGAACAATCCGCTGCCGGGGCCGCCGCTCTCGCGTCCCCACGTCTTGATGTCGAACTGCCACATGCCGGCGAAGAGCTTGCGCGGGTTGCGCGGATCCATCGCCAGCTCCGAGCAACCGGTGTTCTCGTCGACGAAGAGCACGCGCTCCCAGTTCTGGCCGCCGTCGACGGTGCGAAACACACCGCGCTCGGGTTGCGGCCCGTAGGCATGCCCGAGAGCGCAGGCCAAGGCGACGTCCGGATTCTGCGGATGCACGACGACGCGGCCGATGCGCCCGCTCTGCTCCAGACCGGCACGCTCCCATGTGCGACCCGCATCCAACGATCGATACATGCCTTCGCCGACCGAGATGTGCCCGCGAATGCATGCTTCGCCGGTGCCGACCCACACCACGTTGGGATCGGACGGCGCGACGGCGATATCGCCAATCGAGTGAACGGGCTGGCTATCGAAGATCGGGTTCCACGTGAGACCGCCGTCGACCGTTTTCGCCATACCTCCCGACGCCGAGCCGGCATAGTAGGTGAACGGATCACCCGGCACACCCGCCACCGCACTGATGCGATTGCCCTCTGGTCCAATCGGGCGCCAAGGCAGGCGGCTGTACGTGTCGGGGGGGACGACTCCGGCGCCCTGCCCCTGCGCGAGCATGGTCGTGAGCGCGATGACGCCCATGGTGGCAGAGAAAAGACGACTGTAACGGCTCACCATGAGCGACCTCCCAGACAACGAAAAACACGATGGCCACGAAAGCCACGAAGGACGCACCAAGGGGAATTCCTCTACGGTCTTCTCTTCGTGACCTTCGTGACCTTCGTGTTGTCTGGACTCCGGCGTTAGAACTTATACGCGAGCGTCAACTGGAACGCGCGCGGCGGATGCCGGTTGAAGCGAGACAAGTAGAGGGCGTTGTTCAAGCGGTTGGCCCCGGTGTTCCACTGCGTATGCGGCTGCGTCGTGCCATTTGCGAGCCGCACGGTGCCGGGCCCGAAGATCGGATCGCCCGACGGATTCTGGATCTGCACCGGGCCCAGATATCCGCCGGCCTGAATGACATAGCTCGCCGCCAGTCGGACGTCCCATGGTGCGAAGTACTGGCCCGCCATGCGCACCGAGTACGGTCGGAAGGCTACTCCCGATTCGGCGCCGGCTCCATCCAAGCTGTTGTCGTCACCATTGCCAAAGAGATGACGCGAAAGATCGCGGTTGTTCTCGAACGCGTTCGGCTGGATGAACCGCGCCGGGTCGGTTGGATTCCAGGTGCCGTCGAGGTGCTGCCACTGGCGCGTGAGGCTGGCCATGACCTGGAAGTTGTTCGAGAGGTTCTTCGCGAGGATCGCCTCGAGGTTGGTCACCACCACCTTGCTCCAGGTCGTATTGGTCTGCTGCATGACGCGGCCCCGCGCCGGATCCACGCGGCCGAAGCCCACGAAGGGTTGATTGGGGCCGTCCGGATAGATGCCGTTGATGTCCACTTCGGCGTACCCGTCCGTGAAATACCGGCGAGACCCCGAAATGTCGAGGCTGACCTGCCCGGGGAACTGGTGGGCAAACCCGACGGAGAACTCGTCGAGGTAGGGTTGGTGCAGGTCCGGATCAAAGGCGAGCGCGCTGATCGCACCGGTTACGGCGGGCGTGATGATCTCCTGCTCGAAAATGCCGTCGCCGTTCGCGTCGTACAACTCGCGGCGCAACCGATTGTTGGCATCGGGATTGGGGCTGAAGGTGGTAATCGGATCGCGACCGTTCACTTGCTCGTGAACACGTCCGTAGAAGGCGCGCAGCACGTTCCTGGCATCAGCCGTGACGAGGTAGGCGGCGCCAATTCGTGGACCGACGTTGACACGGTCTGCACGTCGACAGGAGACTGCAGTCGACGGTAATAAGGTCGCGTGCCGGCGGCTGGATTGTTGGGGTCGAGCTGAACCACGCGCTCGAGTGTGAAGCCGTCATTAACCGCCTGGCTGAAGACGTCGCGCTCGAGGCGCGGGGCCGCCCAGATGCCGGTCTTGAGCTCGTGCGATCCTCCCCAGCCCTGCTGATAATACGTCAGGTCACCCCTGAAGACCATCATCGACGAGGGGGCAATCGTCAGCGTCTCATTGTTGTTCATCGAGACCAGGATCCCGCTGCCCGTCGGAACACCCTGAGAGATGCGAATGCTCTGATGCACGTCGATCGACGGCCCGAAGCCCTGGTAGTCCCGATAGGTATCCTCTTCGGCCCCGCCCTTGTTGTTGTAGGACGCTGAAAATGACGTTTGCAGCCGCGTGCCCCAGACGGAATTCAGCTTGGCCTGATAGAGCGACCCGCCCGTGCCTCGAGGATTGACGTCGTGAGTATCGCGCTCGCGATTGCTGCTGAAGCGGTTGCGATCGTTCTGCCAGAATCCCGAGAGCTCGTGGCTCGGTCCGAGCTGGCCCGTCACCTTGACGTACGGCTGCTTGCTGACCGAGTAGTTGTCGAAGGGCTCGAAGCCCGGCCTGAAGGCGTTGAGGTAGAAGAGATCCTGATCGGTCCGGCTGATGCCATTCTTGAGGTCGGCGTAGCGATAGGTGCCGAAGAACCAGACACGGTCGCGCAGAATTCGACCGCCCAGTGAGAGGTCCCACTGGTTGACCTCCTGGAACGTCGGCAGGCCGCCCGGCGCGGCGCCGCCTCCCGTGTTGTCGCTGTTCCAGTCGAGTGGCTGGAAGGTATATCCCGCCGAGCCCTTGAAGTCGTTCTGGCCACGCGGCGTGACGATGTTCATCACGACGCCCGTGCTGAGGGGCGTGGACGCATCGGCGCCGCCCAGTTTGATCTCGACGTCCTGCACCGTGTCGCCGCCCATGCCCATCGAATGAGCCGCAGAGTCGATGTAGGCCGACGCCGGCGCACCCTCGAGCTGGAACGCATGTGCGTAGATGTGCGAGCCCCGGAAGTAATAGGCACGCCGTCCGACACCATCGTCGACGTTGCGCGAGCCGACGCCGGGTGCCAGATCGAGTGCGTCGCTGAAGAGGCGGCGTGAGGTGATGGGCGCGGCGCGCAGCAGCTCACCCTCGATGTTGATGACGGCGGTCGGCCTATTGGTTTCGAGCATCGGCGATTCGCCGGAGACGG
>JAIVJN010000181.1:4413-13745 GCA_020200025.1 Acidobacteriota bacterium
ACCCGGTGCTGTCCGACACGGCCGTAACGGGGGCAAGGAGCGCGGGGCTGCGTGCCGTGACCGTGACGCCGGGCAGAATGGCACCCTGCTCGTCTTTGACGAAGCCGCGCAGGCTGCCGTCGCCGGTTTGCGCGTAAAGGGGAGTTGCGACGAAGACGAGCAGGGCGAGAAGCCACCAACTGCCACGACGGACCATAAGCGCCTCCTCTGACTCGGAGAACATGGGGGATCGAATCGCACGCCACGCGGACACGGACAGGGACTTACATGACGAGTTGAAACGCTGAGCCGAAAGGGCGCGCTCGAGATGTCTCGCCGACGAAACTGCGAGACGAGCCGGCCGCAACAAACAAAAGAATACGGGGAGAAACGCGCTCACACTACACGAAGGGTTCTGGGGTGTCAACGCATGATCTGCGCGGATGCGAGGACCGTGTGAACACGAGAGGCGCGGTACGAGAAGACGCCCGCGCTGACAAGAGCGCGGGCATCAACCGGCACCTGAGCGGTTACTTCTTCACATACTTCTTCACCGCGCGCGGGCCCACCTCGGCACCGTAGATGTTGCCAGCGGCGTCGACGGCCACGCCTTCCGCGGCCAGGGTCCCCTTGGCGGTCGGGTCGGCGTTGCTCGGATCGGGGATGAAGTATTGGACCTTGCCGTCCTTCACGCTGCCGATGCGGATGCCCCGTTTCCACGCGGCATGCGCCGGGTTCACGGAGCCCGATTCGGAATCGGTGGCGTAGAGCATGTCGTTGCTGTCGATCCAGATGCCGCTGTTCCGGCTGAACTGCTCCCACACGTCGAGCGTCTTCAACGACTGCGCGTCGAGGATCAGAATCCGATTGTTGGAACGGTCCGCGACGAAGAGCCGGCCCTTTGCATCGAACGCCAGGCCATGCGGTTGATCGAACTCGGCGTCCCGCGCGGCGCCGCGCTTGCCGAACTCCATGAGGAGCTTGCCGCTCCTGTCGAACTTACTGAGGCGCGCATGCGTCTGACCATGCCCTTCGGCCACCAGGACGTCACCGTTCGGATAGGTGATGACGTCGTTCGGCTGATAGAACGACGCCGGGTCCGCGGTCTGTCCGGGCTGATTGCCGCCCGCCTTGCCGAGCGTCAGCAGCACCTTACCCTCGGGACTGAACTTGAAAACCTGATGACCCACCACTTTCTCGGGCATGGGCGGGAGCGGGGCATCGGCGGCCATGCCCTGGCGCCGGCGCGGCAGGTTGTCTTGACCATCGGTGACCCAGATATTGCCGTCGCGATCGACGTGGATGCCGTGCGGAAAGATCATCATTCCCGCGCCAAAGCTCGTGACCAGCTTGCCGCTCTCGTCGAACTTCAGCACCGTGTTGAGCTTCGACATGGCATTCGTTGTGAGATCCCAACAGGAATTGGCGCCGCACCGCTCCGCCACCCAGATCGACCTGCCGTCCTTGTCGATGTCGACCGCGCTCGTCGACCCCCAGGTTCGACCGTCAGGCAGCTTGAAATGGTTCTCGACCGTTGTGTACGGGTTGGGCGCGTCATTGGTGGGCGTTGCGCTCGATTGCGCGACGAGTCCAGCCGCCGCGGCCAGCGCGAACACCGCGCTCCCGGCCATCCCTCCCGATCGACGTGCGTACGACATGGCAGCCCTCGTGGAACGTCGTTGATTATTCCGGTCATCTGCAGCGAATCGACGTTTGCGGCCCGGCGGTTCAGTTGCTGCCGGGCTCGGTGCATTTCGGCACCCGGGTGGGCGAACCGGCGAGCTCACGGAGCAACCGCGGCGAGCGCTATTGTAGCGTCTCGCGCCTTCCGTCTTCTCCCTTCGCCGCCTGCCGCCTGTCCGCCTACGCGGCCGCCAGGCCGCTTTGGCGCGACCTCGCCCGTAGCTCGCCCGCGCATCGCGCGAGCGTAGGCGGGCCGTGTGCCGTATGCCGTGTGCTGTCTCGTATCCCCTACCGTCCCGCAGCCGCACGGCCGCGCTTGATCGTCTCGTCCGCGTTCGGCCCTTGGGCGAGTAGCGCCGTGAACCCTTCCTTCACGCGTCTTTCGACGTCCTCCGGGTTGGCCGTCCGAGCTTGTCGCCCGTGAGGTTCTGCTGCGACCAGATATCGACGTTGGCGTCCTTGAACAAGGCGAGCGCCAGCGTGGCCTCGTCGACGTTTCGCACGTGCGGGATGGTCACGCCGTCGGCGCCGCTCTCGAATGCCTGCTTGATGCGCGACCGAGCCGCGTCCGCGCCCTCGTGCTCGATGGACGGGATGCGCACGATGAGTGCCTTTCGGCCGGCCGCCTGGGGACCGCGCAGCCCGTCCGCGATCGCCTTGATGGCCGCGGCATCGTAGCTCCCCTCGAGATTGAGGAAGACGTAGTCGTAGAGCGCGTTGGCGGCGAGCTTCTCGCCACCCTCTTTCGAGTACACCGCCTTGGGCATCGAGCCGCGTGGGCCGGTCTCACCGGTCGGGCGTGGCGGGCCCGGCTGCTCGTTCGGCACGAACACCCCGAAGGCGGTCTTGCCCTGCGTCCACAAATCGATGACTGCACTCCTCGGTGTCGCTTGTGCCGCCAAACCGGAGCGCACGTGACTCGATGAGACTTCGGGTGGGCGGATCAGGCTGGTGGGGTGGATAAGACGGATTGATGGAGTCCGCAGATCGCCAAGCCGCGTGAGCTGGGCATTGAGATCGACGGGACCGACCACGCACGCGCCCGTGGCGAGGAGGGCGAGGAGACTCCGCATCGGCTTCACCGGGTGAGCTTACTGAAAAAGCCGCGTGGGATCACGAGGTGGAACCGATGGCCGGACGGGAGGAGACGGTCAGAGTGCCGCGGCTGAGGACGATGAGACGCCCAATTCAAGAACAGATACGGCCGCGAACACTGTGGCGTTCCTTGGACGACGCGCAGACCTTGGAGGCGAGGGAGAGAGGTAGAGCTTGGCGTAAGCCACTATGCCGATTACGGGGTGCAGACAGTCACTCGGCCTTGAGCACGAAGCTCAGAAGTGCCAGGCGGCGAGAGTGCCGTCTGCCGGCCAGATGTACTCTGAAAGCGCCCTATCGCCGCGGATCGTCAATCAACCAAGAATCGTAATCGAATGTCGGGTGATCGACATGCGGAGGGAGCGCGGGCGGGACGCCGCACGTGACGCCTCGTGCATCGGTGACCACCGCGCAGCAGAGCGGACACTCGAATACGTCGTTCGGCACCGGGACGCTCACGCGTGCCAAGCTTGCCCCTTTGCACTGTGGGCAGGGGATCCACATCTGGTCCGATGTCCGGATCGACGCGCCATCCCAGGCGAACGTGGTGGCACGCATCGACGCATGACGCTGGAAATGACGGAACGTGTCGCCGAGGTGCGTCACCACACGTAGGACGAGACGTTGAGCCAACGGCGCCTCCTCAGCCGGATCGGTGTCCGCTTCTCGGCTGGGGGCTGTCCACGATGACGACCAGTGCAGCATGCCACGCGTCGAGCAAATTCGACGCCAGTGACAATCGAGGTCGCGACGTGAAGATTGATCGCGCTGCACGCTGAGATTGATGGGGTCAGTCGACAGCTTGCCGGATCCAGATTACTTGTTACACTGCTCGCATGCCCCCCACCGTGCTCATCGTCGACCATGGCCCTGATCTGAGGGAGATCTACCGAACGGCGCTCGAGTTGGCCGGCTATGAGGTCATCGAAGCCGAGGACGGCGGTGCGGCGCTGGCCGCGATCGCCATCAACAAGCCCGCAGCCATCGTGTTGCATGTGGGCCTGCCGGATATCGACGGCGTGACGCTCAGTCGTCGCATTCAGAGCGAGACGTTATCCGACGTGCCGATTCTGGCGATCACCGGCTGGCCCGGCCGCGTAGAGGAATTCAAGGACTCGACGGCGTTCCACGAGGTGTTGATCAAGCCGGTGCTCCCCGAGCAACTGTTGGCGGCCGTGCGCCGATGGGTCCGGTCGGGGAGTTAGAAGATGGTTAGAGTACAAGACTCAAAACGAAAGCCGCGAGAGGCGTTTTCAGCGCGGTCGCGGCTTTCGTGATCGCAACTTTGCACGGAGGCTACTGCGCGAAGCAGTAGAAGAGCCCGTCGCCGCCCGTCGCTCGCAGATTCTCCTGGCTGCACCCCTTCGACGGGTGTGCTGCGTTCCATGAGGTCGGGTTCGCGCCCCCGCCCTGGCGATCGTGGTGGCCCACAGTCGCGCTCCCGTCGGCGCCGCTCGTCCAGTTGTTGCACGTCACACCGGCCGTGAGCGTGCCGTCCAGGTTCGATCCCGTCAAGATGTCATGACGGTTCGGCGTATCGCCGCGGCCATTGACGACGGCACCCTTCTCGGTGAGCGAGTTTTCCTTACTGAGCTTGTTCTTGTCGCTGTGCAGGTCGGCGACACTCTCGGCCACCGGCACGCCCTTGGCGTTGATCCAGGGACCCTTGCCGATGCGATCTTTGGCGTGGACGGCGGGCTGTCCGCCGGCGGCATCGGCGCTGAGGTAGGCGCGCCACGTGCGGCCGCCGGCACCGGCCGACTGCGCCAGCGTCTGGCAGTGCTTGTCCGCACCGGCAACTCCCCCGAGATTCGCGCCCTGTCCAGGACCGGCGCTGGTGATAAAGAACGTCATCGTGGGCGCCTGTTGCGCGCCGGCCGAGTGCCCGGTGCCGAGGGCGATCGCCGCGGCCAGGGCCGTCACCGTCATCACGCGAGTCGTGTTCATTCAGCTCTCCTTGGGATCCGTTGGAAGGCGCGCCGATGATCGTTCAGTCCGCGGCCGCTCGTCAATGTGGCAGGTGCCTGGCCGCGTGCCACAGGTGCATGGCCCAATGCGACGGGTGCGACGGGTGCTCGAGTGCGACGGGTGCGACTCCCCTGGGGTCTGGGTTCGGCGGTGAACGAGACGTTGCGGCACCTGATGCACCAGCACGCGAGGCAACTGAGCACCCGCTGCCCTCGCCCCGACCCCGCACCCCAGTACCTGAGTACCTATCGCATCCATCGCACCCGGACCCTACCGTCGCACCCGAACCCCGGAGCCGGACCCCGCCCCAGCCCAACCGGCCGGCGGCGCCCGTTGTCAATTCGCCTCGCCCGCGTGTACAGTCTCCTACGCGGATCACGTCAGAGGCTTCTCGCACGGCGCCGGCCCGGTAGGACCAACCCGACGGCCAGGCGCGCAGAGCGCGCCGACCCGCCGGCGCGCTGGCGAGAACACAACCGAGAATAGAGGGTAGCGATGCCGTTTCCGGCCAAGGGCGATCGTGTGGTGCAGGCCAACTATGGAGCTGGAACTATCGTGGAGATGGACGTTCACCACACGGTGATCGACTTCGACGCGCACGGGTTGCGGCGTTTCATCACGAACCGCGTCCAGCTCGAACCGACCAACGAAGCTGCACCCGCCAAGCGCGCCCGCAAGGCCCGAAAGACGGCGAGCAAGTCCTGAGTCGGCCTCACGGATGAATGGGCTCGGCGCCCGCACCCGCCTGAGTGCGCTCTGCGGCGCAAGCTCGTCTGCTGGAGGCGCGCACAGGCTGCACCTTTGCCGTCTGCCGCCTGCCGCCTACCGTAAGAAGTGTGCTGCCGTCTGCCGTGTGCCGTCCGACGTAATACCGTCGCCGTAATACCGTCTGCCGACAAGAGCGCCTGGGTGGACGCGCTCAGGAGCGGGTGCTAGACTAGTTGTTTCCAAAGCGCAGCCGCCTTTTGACCCGCCAAGTAACGATTCGAGCCTCCACTGACTCGCATCTCCTGCTCTGTGGGCCCGAGCGATCCTGCTCAGGCTGGTTTTGCGTGCAGCTCCCGGTGTCAGGGAATGTGGAGTCAGATATGAATCGTAAGCTTTACGTGGGCAACCTGCCCTTTGAAACCAGTGAGAACGACCTGCAGGATCTGTTCGCGTCGGCTGGCACGGTCGACACCGTCAATCTCGTTCGCGACCGGGAAACGGGTCGGGCGCGCGGCTTTGCCTTCGTCGAGATGGCGTCCGAAGAGGACGCGCAGCGCGCGATCGATCAGTTGCACGAGCGGCCCTTCGGCGGGCGCAATCTCACCGTCAACGAGGCCCGTCCGCAGGCGCCCCGCTCGGGCGGCTTTGGCGGCGGCGGTGGCGGTGGTCGCAATCAGGGTCCGCGCCGACGCTCCGAGCCTCGCTGGTAGAGACCCCCTGGGCATCGCACCCAAACACCTGATACCTGTCGCAGCCGTATCGTCGTGCTCCGCGTCAGGCAATTTGGGTGCGCGGTCCAGGTGCGATAGGTGCGACAGGTACTCGGGTGCCAGGTACTCGGGTGCCAGGTACTCGGGTGCCAGGTACTTGGGTGCCAGGTACTTGGGTGCCAGGTACTTGGGTGCCAGGTACTCGGGTGCCTGGTACTCGGGTGCGAGTCCGACCGATACTGAGTGACGCCGCGCGTTGGTGCATCAGGTGACGTAATGTCTCGTTCACGTTTGAACCGGCACCCGAGCACCTGTCGCACCCGCGTGGCGCCGAACTCCTCCTCCGCCGAACTGCATGCCTCGGTAATCCCGTCGGTGTAGAGCACCAGGCGATCGCCGCGTGTCAGCGCGAGCTCTTCATCTCGATACACTGCCTCGGGAAAGACGCCGAGCACGGTACCGCCTACGCTGAGGCACGTCACCTCGCCGTTGGCGCGGACGAGCAGCGGCGGATTGTGTCCGGCGTTGGCATAGGCTAGCGTGTTGGCCCGCCCATCGAGACGGACGTAGCAGAAGGTGGCAAAGCGGCCGGGCACCATGCGACCGCACAGCAGGCGGTTGACGCTGGCGCAGACTGCATCGGCTGGGGCCACTTCGCGCGCGAAGGCGCGCACCGCGGCCTGTAAGCTCGACATCAGCAGCGCCGCGGGCAACCCCTTGCCCGCGACGTCTGCGATGGTCAGCCCGATGACGTCCGACCCGAAGGTAAAGGCATCGTAGCAGTCTCCGCCGATGCCGGCGGCCGGCTGCCAACTCGCGGTCATCTGGAAGCGAGCGCTCGAAGGCAACGACGCGGGAAGGAGCGCGCGCTGAATGGCCAGCGCATCTTGCTGCTCGCGATGCCGCACATCCTCGCGCTGCCGCGCATCCCGCGCAACTGCGACGTCGCGCTGGAGAATCTGCACCAGGGTCACATTGTCCCAAGGCTTTTGCACGAAGCTCGTCGCCCCCCGGCGCATGGCGTCGACGGCGAGCTCGATGTTGCCCCACCCAGTCATCACCACGACGGGAAGCAGGGCATCCTGCCGGCGGATCTCGGTGAGCAGCGCCAGGCCTTCTTCTCCCGACGTGGTGTCGCGTGAGTAGTTGAGATCGACCAGCAGCAAGTCGTAGGCGTGGTCGCGTAGGTTGGCGATGACGGCCCGCGGCGATGTCACCAGGTCGAGCGCGAAGCCGTGCTGGCAGAGCAGAATACGGAGCGCCTCGAGCACGTCCGTTTGATCGTCGGCGACCAAAATGCGCGAGACATCAGGTGGCGACTGCGTCGTGATCACGCAGACGGTCACCGGCAAGCCGTGTGCCACGTCGGCGAGCGGCGTGATGACGAAGCGTGGGCGGCAAACGCCGTTCTTGGCGCCCGGCGTGGTTCGCCAGTCTCGTTTGCGGGACGTCGCATCCCGCGAATGACCGGTCGCCAATGCACGAGGCCGACGCGACGAAAAATGCGTCGATCGAAATGCTCGGGGCTGCGCGAACCGGCGTACCCCGCACGCTGTCGATTGCAGTCGTGGCTGGTGTTGACGATTTCCCTGGTACGGCGCCGCGCTGTGCAGGGGGGTGTCGAGCGGCGGCTGGTTGAGCCGGTCCTCCTTCGGTGAATTATGTCCACACGTGTGCTTGTCGTAGACGATGAACCGGCCGTTCGGCACCGGATGCCCGACGAAGACGGTCTCGTCCTCGCGCGGGCGCTTCGCCGTCACCACCCGCACACCGCCATCGTCATGATGACCGGCGTGGCCGACTTTGGTTCCGTGCGCGATGCGATGCGCGCGGGCGCCAGCGATTATCTTGTCAAGCCCGTCGACGCTCCCACGCTCGTCGCCGCCGTCGAACGCGCAACAACACCAGGGGCCGTACTCGCGGCTGCTGACAACACGGAGCCGGAAAGCCCCACCGAGAGGCCCACGACAACCGCTCTCCTGCCATCGGCGGCGCGTCAGGCCACCGATCGCACGAGCACTCCCGCCATCGATCGGCTGTGCCACGCCATGTGCGCGATGGGCGCGTCAGACCTGCACTTATCCGCGAGCGTGCCGCCAATGGTTCGTAAGGACGGCGAGATGCTGCCGCTCGATGCGGCGGCGGCTCCGCTGGCGACGGCCGAGATCGCTCAGCTCCTGGAGCCGATCGTCCCGGGCAAGAACCGCAAAGAGTTCGAGGAGCGGCACGACTCGGACTTCGCCTACGAGATTGAGGGCCTCGCCCGGTTCCGCGGCAACATCTTCATGGACCGCAAGGGCATGGGTGCGGTCTTCCGCATCATCCCGACGAAGATCTTGACCACCGAGAATCTCGGACTCTCGCCGCATATCGTCCAGCTCTGTCAATTGCGCAAGGGACTGGTGCTCGTGACGGGACCGACCGGATCGGGCAAATCGACGACGCTGGCGGCGCTCATCGACTATGTCAACCGCATGCGCGCCGATCACATCATCACCATCGAGGATCCGATCGAGTTCGTGCACCCCAATCAGAAGTGCCTGATCAACCAGCGCGAGGTGCACAGTCACACGCGCTCGTTCAAGGACGCCCTGCGCGCAGCACTGCGCGAGGATCCCGATGTGCTGCTCATCGGTGAGATGCGCGATCTGGAGACGATCGCGATCGCCATCGAAACGGCCGAGACCGGGCATCTCGTCTTCGGCACCTTGCATACGACCACGGCGGCCTCCACCGTCGACCGGGTGATCGATCAGTTCCCGGCCGACCGGCAGTCGCAGATTCGCGTGATGCTCGCTGAATCACTGCGCGGGGTGATCGCCCAGACACTCTGTCGCAAGACGGGCGGTGGGCGCGTGGCGGCGCTCGAGGTGCTGCTCGTGAACCCGGCGATCAGCAACTTGATCCGCGAGGGCAAGACCTTTCAGATTCCCTCGATGATGCAGGTGGGGAAAGCGGCCGGCATGGTGACGCTCAACGAGGCCCTGGCCGACCTGGTCAAGAAAGGGCTGGTCGCCGCCGAGGAGGCCCACTCGAAAGCCGTGGACAAAGCCGGTTTCGAGGCGATGCTGAAGCGAGGCGGCGATGGTGGCGTGACGCGCGCCGTGCCGCCGCGGACGATGTGATTTAGAGGCGGGTAGGGCTGGTAAGGCGGGTTGGACGGGTGCAGCAGCCCTGCCAGCCCTACCC
>JAIVJN010000182.1 GCA_020200025.1 Acidobacteriota bacterium
CGACGAAGAGGATGGCGACGAGAAGAGCCCGGTTCATTCGGGGACAGGCCAGGGCTAGAGCCCCGGCCCTCCGTTCGTACGCAGGGCCTGGCCTTCACCGCCGGCCGAGCCGCCGCCACGCGTGAGCTCTGACACCAGCGCGCCGGCGACGAAGACCGCCACCGCGCCGATGACGTTATGCCAGAGGAACGAGACGTCTGTCGTGCTGGCGAACCACGCGACCGTGGCCATGCCCACGATCAATCCGACAAAGGCACCCGTACCCGTTGCGCGCTTCCACCCGACCGCCAATAGGAACACTCCCAGGATCGAGCCGTAGAAGAACGACCCAATCTGATTGACGACGACGATCAGCGAGCCGAGCTCTGCGGTCCAGATGGCGACGATGCTGGCGAAGATACCCCAGAAGGCAGTCGCCACTTTGGCGACCGTCAGGTAGTGCGTGTCGGTGGCGGTCGTGCGCACGTAGCGACGGTAGAAGTCGATCACGGTTGCCGTCGACAGCGAATTGAGCTCGGCGGCGATCGAGTCGGTGGCGGCGAGGATGATGGCCACCATCAGCAGCCCGACGAGGCCCACCGGGAGCTGGCTGAGGATGTAGCCGGGAAAGACGTAGTTGACGTCAGTGTAGTTACGGTCGCCGACAGTTTCGCGCACGAGCGCCGTCGCCTGCTCGCGTACGGCTCGCACGTCGGCCTCACGCACCTGGAACTCTGCCTTGCTGGCCGCGAGTGTGCCGAGGTCCTGGGATTGTCTCGCGGCCACGAGTCGATCGGCCGCTTGGCGCCGGCGGTCTTCCGCCTCCGAGAATCGCCGCTCGAGGACGACGTACTCGGCGGCGCGAGGGCTGGAGCGCATCCGCTCGTCCTGCGCGCGATCGAACAGCAGCGGCGCAGGGGTGAAGACGTAGAACAGGTAGACCAGGATGCCGACGAGCAGCACCAGCACCTGGAGCGGGATCTTCCAATAGGCGCTCATCAGCAGCGAATGCTGCGCGGCGGTCAGCGACTTGGCGGTGAGATACCGCTGCACCTGGCTCTGATCGCACCCGAAGTACGACAGCATCAGGAAGAACCCGCCGATGAGACCCGACCAGAACGAGAAGGTCTCGTTCGGGTTCCAGCGGAAGTCGATCGCCTCGAGCCGCCCGGTGGCGCCCGCCAGACCGAGCGCGTCGCCAACCCCGACATGATCGGGCAGGCCCACGGTCAGCAGCACCACGGTGGCCAGAAGGCCGCCGATGATGAGCACCATGATCTTCACGTCGGTCCACGTCACCGCCTGCACGCCGCCGAAGATGGTGTAGACGATCGCCGGCGCGCCTATCAAAATCGCCGTCGCGGTGACGTCGAGCCCGAGGATGATGGACAGCACCACGGCTGGCGCCGAGATGATGGCTCCGCACGACATCGCTCGCGAGACGAGAAACAGCAGGCTGGTGAGCGACCGCGTTTTCGCGTCGAAGCGTTTCTCCAGGAACTCGTAGGCCGTGTACACCTTCGCGCGATAGAAGAAGGGGACGAACGTGACCGCGAGCACCACCATGGCCAGCGGCAGGCCGTAGTAGAACTGCACGAAGCGCAGACCGTCGGTGTAGCCCTGGCCCGTCGTCCCGACCAATGTGATGGCGCTCAGCTGCGTCGCCATCACCGAGAGCCCCGCCGCCCACCACGGAATGCTGCGCTTGGCGAGAAAGTAGCCCTCGATCTCGTGGCTGTCCCGCGTCCGCTTGAGACCGTCGTAGACGATCCACGCCATGACGCCGATGAGGATGATCCAGTCGACCGGGTGCATCGATCTCGTCAGCGGAACGTGGCGGCGATCCAGGCAAGGAGGGAGATGGCCAGCACTTGGATGATGATGACGAGCGCGTAGTGTCGGCCCATCGACGCCCCGTCCATCACATTGGGGCGATCGTCGGCCGCGCCGGCATTGCTCACAGCGCGCGGCTCCGCGATCGGAGCTGGGCTTCGGCCGCGAGCAAATGCTCGCGGCGTTCCCGCCACGTATCCCGCGCCGCGGCCAGCGCCTGACGCGACATCTCGATTGCCCGACTCGTCACCTCAGGCGCCGGTCCACCCAGTGTCTTCCGAACGCTGACGAAATGGCGCGGGCTCAGGATGTGCTGCAAGTCAGACTCCGTGTACGTGATCGGACGTCCAAGGAGCCCTTGTGACGCCGCCAACAGCGCCCGCGACAGCGATGCGCCCGCATCGTCCGTGCGCGCGTCGCGCAGCAAGACGGCGATGCCGTGCGCGGTCCGGAATGGAAGGTCATGATCGCGTACAAGTGTATCGGCCAGCTCGGTCAACGTCGTGCCGCCTTCGCCGGCACGAGCGGCCATCCGCTCGGTGTTGAACTCTGCCTCCTTCATCGCCGAGCCGACCAGCATCACCATGCGTGTTGCATCGCGGAACATCGTGGCCACGAGCGGTTGCAAGTCGTCCTCCGTGTCCACGATGTCGCCGAACGGGGTGTTGTGAACGGTGGCGGCAATGGCCTGCGCCTGACCAAAAGCCTTGCTACCGATCGCGCGGGCGTGCTCGAGCGCCACGGGGTTCCGCTTTTGCGGCATGATGCTGCTGCACTGCACGAAGCCTTCCTCGAGGCGCAGATATCCGAACTCCATCGTGCACCAGAGC
This sequence comes from Acidobacteriota bacterium, assembly GCA_020200025.1. GTDB lineage: Bacteria > Acidobacteriota > Vicinamibacteria > Vicinamibacterales > UBA2999 > JAIVJN01. Next base: position 2,643 of record JAIVJN010000182.1, read on the forward strand.
AGCAGGTCCTGCACCACGCGGCCGAGACCGACGACGAGCACCGAGGTTGCCGCGACGCTCTCGAGCAGATAGTCGACTGTGGCGATGCTGCCGTAGGTGTTGCCCGTCGGCCCAGCGAAGCCCAACAACTCGCTCGTACGGTGCCGATCGATGGGGAAGCCGGTGCCGGTGATGGCACACGACCCGAGCGGACTGCGGTTCGTCGCGTCGTAGGCGGCTGCGAGCCGCATCGTATCGCGCTCGAGCTGTTCGATGACGGCGAGGAGGTAATGCGCCACCGTGGACGGTTGCGCCGGCTGGGTATGCGTATGGGCGGCGTACACCGTCTCAGTGTGACGGCGTGCGAGGTCGAGCAGCGACACCCTGAGATCGAGTGTGGCCGCCGCCAGCGTCGCGATGAGCTCCCGCTGCCACATCCGATACATCGTCATGTCGATGTCGTTGCGACTGCGTGCCGTGTGGAGACGGCCGGCGATCTCTTCGCCACACGCCGTGTAAATCAGCCGTTCGATATAGAAGAAGAGGTCCTCGCACGTGCCGTCGTAGGCGACCTCACGCACCCTGTCGAGCGAGATCCCGTCGAGCGCCTCGCGCAGCGCCCGCGCATCGTCGCGAGAGACGATCCCCTGCTCGGCCAGCATGATGAGATGCGCGTACTGGATGGCCATGAGGGGCGCCAGCAGCAGAGACTTGGCATCTTCGAAGTTGTCGTTGAGAACGTTCGAGATGTATTCCGGGGCAAAACGCATGCTGTATCGGCAGTGTATAGGGGACCGGTAGGGGCCGCCCCGAAGGGCGGCCCCTACGTTGCGTGGCGGCTTAGCAGCCCGTGGTGAAAGTCCCGACGGCATTCGACCGGTGAGCCATCCCCGCGGGCTGCGTTGCTCCTTCTTCAAATA
>JAIVJN010000014.1 GCA_020200025.1 Acidobacteriota bacterium
CGCGAAGGCCATCGAGACACTGATGCCGCTCGTGCCGCTGTTCGAGACCGGCAGCCTCGAGCGGCGGGAGACAGAGCAAGTCCTCGGACTTGCCTTGTATGCGGCGGGGCGGCTGCCCGAAGCGGTGCCCTACCTGGAGGCCACGCGAACGTGGGCGCGCGACAACGTCGAGCTGCACTATTACCTCGGCCTCGCGTACTTGCAAACCGGCAAGATCGATGCGGCGCGAGCGGCGCTGGCGGTGACGTTCGGCATCCCGCCGGAGCAGGCGGGCGCGCATCTCATCACCGCCCAGATGCTGATTCGTCTCAACCTCGACGCGGCGGCAGGGGCCGAGCTGAAGCGCGCGCTCGAGAAGGACCCGCGTCTGCCGCATGCCAGATACCTTCTCGGACAGATGGCGCTCTTTCGCGGTCAGCTCGACGAGAGCGCCGAGTGGACGCGCACCGAGCTCGACGTGAATCCGGGGAATGCCATGGCGTGGTACCAGCTCGGCGACGTCCACGTGCGTGAAGCCAAGTGGGATCAGGCGATCGCGATGCTTCAGCGCTCGCTCTGGCTCAACCCCTTCTACAGCGGTCCCTACATCCTGCTCGGTCGCGCCTACATCAAGACCGGGCAGACGGCGACCGCCGAAGGCATGCTCCGCCGCGCGATTCAATACGACCCGAACAACCGCGCCGCGCACTACCTGCTCGCGCAGCTCCTGCAGCAGCTCGGACGTCACGGAGAAGCCAAGGCGGAATTTGCGATCGCGGAAAAGCTGCAGGCGCAGCCGGGGCGATGAAAAGGGCTGGCGCCGCCGTTATTCTGGGCCTCGCTGTTTGGGGTTCGGGAGTTGCTGCGTCGCAGGAGTGGTCGGTCCACTTCACCGACATCGCCGCCTCCGCCGGCCTGACCCGCCCCTCCATCTACGGAGGCATCGAACGGAAACGGTTCATCATCGAGACCAACGGCGCTGGCGTGGCGCTCGTTGATTACGATCGCGACGGCTGGCTCGATGCCCTCGTCCTGAGCGGCACACGACTCGCGGACGGCGAGCGACGCGACGCGTCCTTTCCGTCCGGGGAGGCGCCCTCGAATCGCTTGTATCGGAACAGCGGCAATGGCACGTTCGTCGACGTGACCGACCGGCTCGGATTGCGCCGCACGGGGTGGGCCTCCGGCGTCTGCGCCGGTGATGTCGACAACGACGGCTGGCTCGACCTGTTCATCACGTATTACGGTCACAACGCCCTCTATCGCAACGTCCGCGGGGCCAGGTTCGAGGACGTGACGTCGGCGGCGGGACTGCGCGGCGGCGAGGTGCGATGGGGGTCCGGCTGTTCGTTCATCGACTACGATCGCGACGGCCGCCTCGATCTGTTCGTCTCGAACTACTTGCGCTTCGACCTGGCGGCCGCCCCCGAGCCCGGTAAAGGGCCGAACTGCCTATGGAAGGGCCTGCCTGTCAACTGCGGTCCGAAAGGGCTGCCGACCGACACCAACCTGCTCTTCCGCAATCGCGGAGACGCGACGTTCGAGGACGTGTCGGCGGCGTCTGGTATCGGGCGCGTGACGGGCCGTTACCCCATGACCGCCGCCGCCGCGGATCTCACGGGCGACGACTGGCCCGATATCTATGTCGCGTCGGATTCCACCGCCGCGATCTTGTATCGCAACAACCGCGATGGCACGTTCGCAGACGTCGCCCTCGAGAGCGGCGCGGCGTACAACGAGCAGGGCAACGCGCAGGCCGGCATGGGGCTGGCGATTGGCGACTTCAACAGCGATGCGCGGCTCGACATCCTGAAGACCCACTTCGCCGACGACATCCCGGCCCTCTACCGCGGGCTTGGCGCGGGGCTCTTCGAGGATGTGGCGACGCTCGCGCGCCTCAACGTCCAGAACCGGCACGTCGAGTGGGGCGGCGGCATGCCCGATCTCGACCACGACGGGCGCCCCGACATCTTCTACGTGACCGGCAATGTCTATCCCGAGGTCGAACGCGTGCTGCCGCAGTATCCGCACCGCGGTCCGCGCATCGTGTTTCAGAACCTCGACGGACAGCGGTTCGCCGACGTCTCCGCGCTCAGCGGCCCTGGCGCCACGTCGGCGCGATCGAGCCGCGGCGCGGCGTTCGGCGACATCGACAACGATGGCGACCTCGACGTCCTGGTCATGAACATGAACGAACCGCCATCGCTGCTCCGCAACGACTACGCGGGCTCGAACGGTTGGATGGGCGTGCAGCTCCAAGGCGTGCGAAGCAACCCGCACGGTCTCGGCGCGACCGTGAAGGTGACGGCCGGGGGACGCACGCAGGCACAGGCGGTGCTCAGCCAGTCGAGCTACTACTCGCACGACGACGTGCGGCTCCATTTCGGCCTGGGCGCGAGCCGCAGCGCGGATCGGATCGAAGTGCGCTGGCCGAGCGGTGTGGTCGACATCGTGAACGGTGTGGAAGGGCGGCAAGTCGTCACGATTCGGGAAGGAACCGCGGCGGCCACGGGGCCGCGCTCCGCGCGGTAGGACCCGTCCCACCGCAAAGCGGTCCTACCGGCGAGCCGCCCCGCGTCATCGGCTCAGTTCCACCACGACTTCGCGGCGCATGTATCCCTCGCCGTCGCCAGCGAACGTCACGCGCATCAAGGGATGCGGTCCCTGGTCAGAGACGAGTGTTGCGCCATGCAGCGCGCCGATCTGCCGCGGCGTCCGGAGGAACAGATCGTAGCTGCGCCCGGTGCGGCCCTCGAGGAGCAATCGCAGCGCTTCCGCCTCGGCACGCGAGCGCAGAATCCGCAGGCCTTCGTTGCGCGCGCCGAGCGCCGGGATCGGCGTCTTGGTGTAGACGTCCGAGCCGCCGCGATAGCGGAACTCGGCCACGACCGGGCCTGCCGTGGGCGCCACCGCCACCTCCACGAACTGCACGTCACCCAAACGGATCATGCGAGGACGGGTGGTCTTGCCGTCGATCACGACGCGATCGATGACCGCATCGAGCGGAAGCGCGGGAGCCAGGAGCAGTGCAGGCCTCACCGGCTCGACGCCCGGCGCGCCCGACCCTTCGACCGGCTCAGTGGCGTCCCGAGCCCGGTCGAGGGACGCGGCTGGCGAGATTCTCATCGTCACGACGGCCGGCGTTCGCGACACCTCGACGTCGAGCCGGCGGCCCCCGCTCACCACGCCGCGCGCGGCGGCCCGTTCCCAATCCGGCGGAAGCTGCGGCGCGATGCGCAGCGTTCTGCCGCCCTCGAGCGGCTCGATGCCCAGCAGGCCGCGCACGAGCGGCGACACGACCATTGCTTCCGACCAGACCTGGTGATGCGACGAGCGGCCGAAGGGCGCGTTGAAATCTCCCGACAGTAACTCCGTGACATAGCCGAGCGCCCCGGATTCCGTGAGGAGCGCGTTTGCCAGCAGCGCCTGGTAGCCGACGTGGGGCCGGCCGTAGCGGTACGCTGCCATCGACGCCCAGCCCGTGAAAAGCGGCCAGACCGATCCGTAATGATAGGAGAGGGGATCGTAGAGCAGGCTCTTGTCGGAGAGAATGCGATGACCCCAATCGGTCGCCAGTGCGCCGCTGCCCACGCGATCGAGCTGTTGGTCGGCGCGCGCGGGATCCAGTGTGCGCCACCACATCGGCACTGACGGCAGCACGGTGTCCTCATCGACCAGGCCGCGCACCCCTGCAGGTCGGCGATCGCGATTCGCCAGCTCCTCCAGCCGGCGTTGGCGGCGCTCGCGCGCCGGACCTGGCTCGGCGATCGGCCGTTCGCTCCGCGCCTGCACGGTGGCGAACGCGTAGTGCGCAAGGCCGGGGATCCAATAGGTGGCCTCGACCGCCAAGCGCGTGCGCTCGGCAGCACCGCGGGCGGCGTCGGCCGCCGCCGGGTCGCCCATCTCGGTGGCGAGCTCGGCAAAGCTGCGCGAGGCTTGGATCCACAGGCCTTGCAGGTAGATCTCCTCGTGCGGAGGATAGAGCGCGCCACCTTCCACCCAGCCATGGCCCGCGCCGGTGTTCTCGATCAGCCCGTTTCCGTCCGCGTCAGTCGCAGCGGAGAACCGGTAAGCGCGCTGGAGTGACGACCAATGTCGCGCCAGGAACGCGCGGTCGCCGCCGGCGCGCCATGCGTCCGCGTGGGCGATCACGTAGAGGGGCGTCGCATCTGCACTCGCCCAGGCGTAGGGATAGTCGGTGAACCAGGGGACCAGGCTCGCGCTCTGCGAAATCTCATGCGGAATCTTGCCGTCGTCGCGCTGGTATCCGGCGAGAAATGCCAGCGCGGTGCGCGCCTCCGCCGTGTTGCCGGACGCCGTCAACGCGAGCGCGGTCCACAGCGCGTCCCGACCGAAGAACCACGCGAAGCCCGGACGCTCGCTGTTGCCTGAGGTGCGGAAGCCGGCGACGAGGCCGGTGCCGAGCGTGGGATTGGTGGCCATCCCCTTGTCCATGCCGACGCGCGCCCAGTCGAAGGCGCGATCGAGGCGGGCTTCCGGCGTCGCGACGTCGACCGTGCGCTCGAGAAGTCGTGCGTAGTGTTGGGCCGTGCTGCGGTAGAGCGCATCGAGGTTTTCAAGAACGCGCGTGTAGGTAGTACGCGCCGCTGCCCGGCCGGCCGCGTCAGCCGTGACGACGATCGGGAAGAGCTCGCGTGCGGCCTTCTCGAGTGAGACGTCGAGCGCGAACTCGAGCGGCACGTCGCGCGGTTCCTCCTGGTACGGCATCACGGAGCGGTCCACGCCGCCCGGCACGCCAACCACCCCGGCAAAGCGGCCGCTCTCTTCGGATAAGTCGTAGACGTGGGCGCCCGTGTCCCAAGCGGCATTCACCGTCGCCGCCCCGGCGGGCCACATGGGTCGAAGCGACGGCCTGAACGATCCGATCACGGTCATGGGGAGCGTCGTGTCGATGTCGAGCAGGACCACGACGGCCGGTTCGTCGATCGGCGCGAACATAATCTGACGGACGGTGAACGCGGCATGCGAGGCGGTGAAGATGGTCGCCTCCGGCCGCACCTCGATGGTTCCGCGCAACTCGGACGCGGGCACCGCGAGAGGGTAACCCTCGAGCACGAAGCTCAACTGCAGTCGATCGAGCACCTTGAGCGGATACACCCAGATCTCGGCGGGGCGGCCTTCGTAGCCGAACAAGGCGCTACGCCGCCCGAGGACATCGAAGAACGCCCCGGTCGTCAGGCCGCGTGTCAAGGCCAGACCCGATGGAGTGAGTGAGAATCGCGTGGTCGCCACGCCCTGCGCGCGCGTCCACGAATCCGCTACGCCGATGGCCACGAGGACGACGATCCCCACGGAGAAAGCGCGTTGCATCGAGGCCATCATAGACGTGACTGGTGCAGGGCGCACTGGTGTAGGGCGCACCTTTACGGTGCGCCACCAAGTGGGCCGTGAAGGCCCGCCCTACGCGCTCTTCACATCCGGCCATGTGGGAACGGAGTCACCATGCGAATACTTCTTCTTGCTCTGACGACGGTGGGTGGGCTGTTGTGTGTGGCTGCATGCCGTGAGGACAATCAACAAGCGATGAACCAACCGGCCCTGCACGCCCCTCCATCAGGAGGGGCACATTCCGAGGGCAACGCCAGAAAGTGGTGGAAAGAGGCCGTCGTCTATCAAATCTACCCCCGCTCGTTCAAGGATTCGAACGGCGACGGCGTCGGGGATCTGCGGGGCATCACCTCGAAGCTGGATTACGTGAAGAGCCTGGGCATCGATGTCATCTGGCTCAATCCCATTTTCAGCTCGCCCAACGACGACAACGGCTACGACATCAGCGATTACCAGGGCATCATGAAGGAGTTCGGCACGATGCAGGACTTCGACGAGTTGCTCGAGGGCATCCACGACCGCAACTTGAGACTGATATTGGATCTGGTCGTGAACCACAGCAGCGACGAGCATCACTGGTTCAAAGAGTCGCGTCGCTCACGAGCCAATCCTTACCGCAACTATTACCACTGGTGGCCCGCCGAAAAGGGAAAGCCACCGCCTCGTCGGAGCTTCTTCGCCGTCGATGGCGACGCCTGGACATTCGACGAGAACACGAACAGTTACTACCTCCACTACTTTTCGCCTAAACAGCCCGACCTGAACTGGGAGAACCCCAAGCTGAGAGAAGAGATCTTTTCGATGATGCGCTTTTGGCTCGACAAAGGTGTGGACGGCTTCCGCATGGACGTGATCCCGTTCATCGCGAAGGACACGACGTTTCCGGATATGCCCGCCGAGTACAAGGGAGATTGGGGCAGATTCTACGCCAACGGACCGCACCTCCATGACTACTTACGGGCCATGAACGAAACCGTGCTCAGCAAGTACGATGTCATGTCGGTGGCGGAAGGCGCTGGCGTGACCACGGCGGAGGCACTCGACTATGTCGATGCCGACCGGCACGAGCTCAACATGCTGTATCACTTCGAAGGAGTGGCTCTGGGCTACCTGCCCGGGAGTCTCAAAATCCCCGACCCGAAGGGATACAGTCTGGTCGAGTTCAAGAACATCTACAGCAAGTGGGACGCCGTCTTTGCGAACAAAGGCTGGGGGACCATTTACCTGGGCAATCACGACCAGCCGCGCATGGCCACCCGCTGGGGCAACGACGCGCCGCAATGGCGCGAACGGTCGTCACAAATGCTGACCACGTTCCTCTTGACCATGCGCGGCACACCTTACTACTACGCTGGCGATGAGTTGTGTATGAGCAACATCAAGTTCGACAGCATCGCCGACTACCGCGACATCGAATCCATCAATTGGTATCAGCAGGTGAAGAACAAGGGCGGTGATGTAGAGGAATTCCTGGCGGCGCAGAAAATCGCCGCCCGTGACAATGGCCGCACGCCGTTCCAGTGGGACCAAACGGCCAATGCGGGTTTTACGACGGGCACACCGTGGCTCAAGGTCAATCCCAACTATACGACCGTCAATGTGGTCGCGCAGAGCAATGAGGCGGACAGTTGCCTGAGCTATTTCAGGAAGCTCGTGACGCTGCGAAAAATCAATCCGGTGCTGATTTACGGTAAGTACACCTTACTCGACCAAGACAACCCGGACGTGTACGCGTACACGCGTGAGCTCGAAGGCCGAAGAATGCTGGTGCTGCTGAACTTCAGAGACAAACCCGCGGCAGTCGATACCGGCTTCGATGTGAGCAAGGGAAAGGTTCTCCTCCGCAATTATCCGACAGTGCCGCCAAACGGACGGTTGCGGCCATATGAGGCGGCGATCTACGAGTTGTGAGGGTCCGACGCGAACGGAGTCAGACACGCAGTGGCGGGCTTCAGCCCCGCCCGGGGCGGCCCCTGAAGGGCCGCCACTCCGAGAATCAGACTCGGGGGCTTCAGTCCGGCCGGGGCGGCCCTCCAATCGCGCCGTTGCCGGTCCCCAGAAAATGCCCACGTGGCCCGCCCTCTCCTTGCAATCCGCCCCAGCGCGTGGTACGGTCCGCAACCGGTTGCATTGAATTGCCGGGCGGCGCCCATCGCCCGCCTCGCCCCGTTCGGCAAGTTGGTCGTCTGGAGGAGCAAATATGCTCGGCATCAGCCACCGGCGCCGATTGATCGTGGCTAGCGTGCTCGCGTGTGCCGTGACTGCGCTTGGCGTCCACTCCGTGTCTGCTCAAGCCGTCTATGGCAGCATCAGCGGCACGGTCAGAGACAACTCGGGTGGCGTACTCCCCGGCGTCACCGTCACCATCACGAGCCTCGAGCGGCAAACGACGGATGCTGTCGTCAGCAACGAGTCGGGCTTCTACGTCAAGGACCGCCTCCTCCCCGGCACCTACGAGGTCAAGGCCGAGCTTGCAGGCTTCAAGCAGGCGGTCTACACGGGCGTCAACGTCAGCGTCGATACCAATGCGGCGTTGAATATTGCCCTGGAGCTCGGCGAGGTCAGCGAACAGGTGACAGTCACCGGGTTCACGCCGCTGCTGAGGACGGATCGGGCGGACGTGGCGACGACGTTCGAATCGCGCCAGCTCACCGACCTGCCGGTGCTCGATCGCAACTTCACGAAGTTCGTGTTGCTCACGCCGGGCACACAACAGTTGGGATGGCAGCACGCCGCCAGCGAGAACCCGCAGGGATCCACGCAAACGATGGTGAACGGTCAGCATTTCAGCGGTACCACCTATCAGCTCGACGGCACCGAGAACCGCGACCCCATCCTCGGCATCATCGTCATCAACCCGACGCTCGAGTCGATAAGAGAAACGAAGATCACGTCGCAGAACTACGACGCCGAGTTCGGGCAGGCCACGGCCGGAGTGGTCTCGGTGCAGACCAAGTCGGGCACCAACGAGCTGCATGGCAGCGCCTTCGAGTTCTTCCAGAGCGACAAGTTCCAGTCGCGCAACCCGTTCACGCAGTTCGCGGCGGACCCGCTGACCGGCCGCTTCCTGCCGGAGACCAAGAAGAATCAGTTTGGCGCATCGGTGGGCGGCCCGGTCCTCCACAACCGGTGGTTCTTCTTCGGCGACTACGAAGGAACGCGCAGCACGGTGGGCGGCTCGCGCCTCGGGACGGTGCCGACCGAAGCGGCACGGCGCGGCGATTTCAGCGCCTACGGCGTGCCGATTTTCGATCCGCTCACCGGTGCGCCGGCATCGCGCGCGCAGTTTGCCAACAACCAGATCCCTCAGGGCCGGCTGTCACCGCAGGCGCTGGCCGTCCTGCGCCTCATTCCGACACCGAACGCGCCGGGACGTGAGAACGGCACGATCGACAACTACGTCGCGTCGGGATCGGAGACCTTCGAAGCCAACTCGTTCAACCTGCGACTCGACGGACGAACACGTTCGCCTCGGGGCTGCCGGCGTTCTTCATCGGCGGCGACAGCGACAGTCGCCGTCTGGCGTTTGGGTCAGGTCTCGGCGACCGGGTTGGGCGCTGCAACTGTCCGCTCGACCAGGATGAGCAGCAGTATCAGGTGGTCGGCAACGTCACCAAGATCGCGGGCGACCACACGCTCAAGTTCGGCGTGGATGTGCGCCGCGCCTACAACCTGCGGGTGCCGAGCGACCGCCACCGATCCGGCGAGTTGAACTTCGAGAACGAGCGGACGGGCGGACCTGCGGGCGGCGGCCTCGCGCTTGCCAGCTTCATGCTGGGCGACGTGACGCGCTTCACCCGTTACGTCAGCCCGACCACCGAAGCGCGCGAGCGCCAATGGCGGCACTTCTATTACGCGCAGGATGTCTGGCGCCCGTCGCCGAAGCTGACGCTGAACTACGGTTTGCGCCTCGACATCATCAACCCACAGACGGTCAACGAACCGGGCAACGGCGGGTTTCTCAGCCTGGCCACCGGTCAGATCAACGTGGCGGGTGTGGGCGATATCGGGCTCGACGGCAACGTCGAGAACACCCTCAACTGGGCGCCGCGCCTGGGCGCGACGTATCAGCTCACGGAGAGGACCGTGCTGCGCGCCGGCTACGGCAGAAGCTACGACATCGGCGTCTTCGGGTCGCTCTTCGGTCACAGCGTCACGCAGAACCTGCCGGTGCTGTCGGTACAGGAGCTGAACCCGCCGGACAACTTCGAGAGCGTGTTCAACCTCGCGCAGGGGCCGCCGGCCGCGGTGTTCCCGACGGTGCCCGCCAACGGCCAGTTCGCGTTGCCGAACGGCGTGTTCGCGCGGGCGCTGCCGGGCGAACAGCGGCCTCCGCACGTCGATGCGTTCAACGTCACGGTGCAGCACCAGGTGACGGACACGATTGCGGTCGAAGCCGCCTACGTCGGGAACCGCGGCGGTAACGTGTTCGCCGGCGACGGCCCCGCCACCAACGTCAACCAGGCCATCCTCGATGGGTTCCCAACCGTGCCGACCAGTCAACGTCGGCCGTTCTTCGCGGGGACCGTTCCCAACAGCTCTGGGTTCGGCGGCGCGTTTGGCTGGACGCAGAACATCGACTACTTCTGCAACTGCGCGACCAACGCCTACGATTCGCTGCAGGCCAAGTTCACCAAGCGTTTCTCCGGCGGCTACTCGGTGCAGTCGAGCTACACGCTGCAGCGAGCAATTCAGGACAACCCCGACTACTTCTTCTTCGACTCGGAGATGAACCGCGGCCCGGCCGATTGGGATCGCACGCACAGCTTCACAGTGTCGGTGGTGGCGGAGCTGCCATTCGGCCGCGAGCGGCGCTACCTGACGAACGTCTCTCCCGTCGTGGACGCCATTGTGGGCGGCTGGCAGGCGAACACCAACACGTTCATCTACAGCGGCCTGCCGTTCCAGGTGACTTATCGCGATGCGGGCACCGACCGCGACACCGGCGGCAACAACCGCCCGAACCTGATTGGCGATCCCGACGGGCCGAAGACTCGCGAGCAATGGTTCAACAGCACGCCCATCGGATCATCGGGAAGCGCCTTCGAGCGTCCGGCCCGCGGCACTTTTGGGACGATGGAGAGAAACGCGCTGCGCGGACCCGGCTACTGGCGCGTCGACGCGTCGCTCTTCAAGCACTTCAGCATCGGGGGGACGCGCTCGCTGGAGGCGCGCATCGAGGCGGTCAACCTGTTCAACAACGTCAATCTTGCGAATCCGGATTCAGAGGTGGGCGTGCCCGGCAATCTGAACGCGAACGCGGGCCGTATCAACTCGACGGCCTTCGGGGGAAGCGACCCGATGCGCAACTTCCAATTCGCGCTGAAGTTCATCTTCTAATCCCGTAGCTCACTTGCGACGCGTACGTAGGGCGCGCCTTGACGGCCCGCTTTGGGCGCACCGTAAAGGTGCGCCCCGCCCCTGGCCCGTTCGGCTTCAAGCCCGCAGAGGTCCAGGCCACGCTCGTGCGGCTTGTCGGTGCCAGCCCTGACCGTCGACTCTCCTCTCAGTAGAACGGGTGAGACGCCGCGCACCGTCACGGCGAGATCGGGTCAGCGTTCACCGCGCCACCGGTTGTCGCACGCCGGCCAGCAGCTCGAGGACGACGGCGTTGGTCCAGCCGAAACCAACCTGGTTGGCGCTGTAGCCGAAGGTGATGTCGGCGGCGACATCCGATTCACGCCGTCGCAGGTCGTACTTCTCGACGATAGTGCCGTGCTCGTCGAATTCTTTCGCCACGAGCGCCACGAACTTCGCCGCGATTCGATCCGCGTCCTCGTGAAAGCCATAGCGACGGAGGCCATCGACCGCGATCATCTGCAGCGGCGCCCAGCCGAATGGAGCGTCCCACTGGTTGCCGGTCACCGTCGTGCTGGTCAGCAGGCCGCCGGGCGCTTCGAACTTGGCCAAATTCTGCTGCACCTTGGCGGCCTGTGCCGGCGAGGCGATGCCGGCCCACAGGGGGTAGAAGGTCGTCGCGAAGTCATAGGGCCGAAGTCGACGGGTGCGAAAGTTGTAGTCGTAATAGAGTCCGGCTTCCTCATGCCAGAGCAGCCGGTTGATGCGATCGCGCCGCTCGGCGGCGCGACTTCGCCAGGTGCGGGCGGCGGCCGCATCGCCCAGCGTCGTCATGATGCGGGCCGCGTCGTCTTCCATCATGTAGAGGAGCGTGTTGAGGCAGACGGGCGCGTAGTGGATGACGTCGACGTTCAGCGCGCCGAACCGGCTCGAGGGATCGAAGCCCGATTCGCGCATCGAGCGATCGCCCTTGTAGAACAGGTCCGTCAACTGGTCGCGGGCCGTGTCGTAGTACAGCGACTCGTCGTAATCGGTGACCTCGTGGGTGCGGTAGTACTCACGCGCGCGGTCGTAGTGCGTTCGGCCCGCCTCGTCTTTTTCGTCGGCCAGAACTTCGGGGGCGGGACCGGATCCGAGGTCGAAGTAGCGCGACAGTCCGAGCTCCGCCACCGCATGAGGGGCGGAGGTCCAGAACCGGTAGTAGCGCTCGATAGCGGGCACGGTCGCGCGCAGCCAGGCGATGTCGTGCTCCTGGTCGTACACGCCCAGAATCATGCGCGTGAGAAACGGTGGTTGCGACCGCGAGAGGAAGTAGGTGCGGTTCGCGTTCAAAATGGTGCCGTATCGCGTGATCTCGTAGAGGAAGTTCTCCACCATGTCGCGTGCCCGCGCCAGCTCCTTGTCGCGCAGGAGCCCAACTTGGATGAAGTAGCTGTCCCAGCCGTACATTTCGTTGAATCGCCCGCCAGGCACGACATACGGCCGCGGCAGATACAGCAGCCCGTGCTCACGAATCGAAAGGACATCGCGCGGCAGCGTGCGGATCTCGACGCGCGCCTTCGCCTTCTCGCCGAACACTGCGCGCACTTCGGCGTCGATGCCGGCCCGCGCCTCACCCGGCGCGATGTAGAGCAGCCACGGCTCCCCGGGCCCACGTGGCAGCTTCGGATCGGGCAGCGCCTGCGGGAGGTCCTGGTTCGAACGCGTCAGCGTGGTCCAGCTTTTCTTGATGTAGTCCTGGACGCGGGCGAGGAGCGCATCGTCTGGCAGCCCTTGCGCGGCGACCGTCGTGACGAGGGTCAGCGCCAGGCATGTCGCCAACAGCCGAGCAGCAATGCGGTGGAATTTCATAAGCACCTGCGCGGGTTCAGAGGGATGATACGCGCGTACCTCGCCGAGTAGAGCAACATTGGCCCTTTACGGAACCGCAATGGGACCCTGGACGATTGCCGCCGGCGCCCTGCTGCTGCTGAATAGCGCCTACCTGGCGTCCACCGCGACGGCGTCGCACTTCTACTTCGCGAACGTGGTTTTGCACATCGCGCTCGGCGCGGTCCTCGCCGTCGCCCTCGGGTGGCGGCTCGTCACCCGTCGCATCGTGCTCGATCGCTGGCTCGCCGTGGCGACGGCACCGTTGGTGCTTGGCGCACTATCCGGCGCCGCCGTCACGGTGCTCGGCGCGACGCGACCATTCCGTTGGCTCCTGCTGATGCATATTGCGTCGAGCGTGGCGGGTGCCGCCGTCCTCGCTGGATGGATCGTCGCCCATGGGTCGCGTCACTCGACAGCACGTGTCAGGTTCGGCGTCGCGTTCGGCGTGGTGTCACTGGTGCTGGTTGGCGTCGTCGCGGCATCAATCGCCGCGAGCCGGGACGACCGGCGCCGTGCGGAGTACCGCATCGCGAATCCCGAGCTGGTGCCGACACGGATGGAAGAGGAAGGCGCCGGACCAAAGAGCCCGTTCTTTCCCTCGTCGGCGAACACGAACGTGGACGGGATCATTCCAGCAAACTTCTTTCTGACGAGCGCGTCCTGCGGCCGCTGTCACAAAGAGATTTACGACCAGTGGAACTCCTCGGCACATCACTTCTCCTCGTTCAACAATCAGTGGTATCGCAAGTCAATCGAGTACATGCAGGACGTCGTCGGCACAACCCCGTCGAAATGGTGCGCCGGCTGCCACGATCACGCCGTCTTCTTCAATGGCCGCTTCGATCGTCCGATTCGCGAGCAGATCGACACACCAGAGGCGCAGGCGGGGCTCGCGTGCACGTCTTGTCACGCCATCACGCACGTGAACGGCACGATGGGGCAGGGCGGGCTCACCGTCGAATATCCTCCGCTCCACGACCTGGCGACGAGTGACAACGCGTTCCTGCGATTCGCGCACGATCGTCTTCTCTATCTCGACCCGCAGCCCCACAAGGAGACGTTCCTCAAACCGTTCCATCGCGAGCAGACGGCGGATTTCTGCTCGTCGTGTCACAAGGTGCATCTCGATGTGCCGGTGAACGGCTATCGCTGGTTCCGCGGCTTCAACGACTATGACAACTGGCAGGCCTCGGGCGTGTCGGGCGAAGGCGCGCGATCGTTCTACTATCCCGACAAGCCGCAGCGCTGCGCCGACTGCCACATGCCGCGCGTGAAATCGAACGACCCTGCCGCGAAAGACGGGTTCGTGCGCTCGCATCGCTTCCCGGCGGCGAATACCGCGCTGCCGTACGTGAATGGCGATGCCGTCCAGCTCGCGGCGGTGCAGGACTTTCTCCGCGACGGGCAGATCTCCGTCGATGTGTTCGGCTTGGTGCGCGCTCCAGTCGCGTCCTCACCGGCAGAGGAACGGCGGCTCAACACTTCGGAGCCACGGATCGCCAGCACGTTCGCGGTCGGCGAGGAGTCGGCTGGCTTCGGTGCATCCGAGGCGTTCATCCGCACGCCCGACGAGGTCATTGCACCGCTCGGACGAGCGATGGGAGCCGACGTTCGGCGCGGTGAATCCGTCCGGCTCGAGGTCGTCGTCCGCACCCGCAAGGTCGGGCATTTCTTTCCTGGCGGCACCGTCGACGCCTTCGATGTGTGGGTGGAGCTCGAGGCGGTGGACGATCGCGGCTGGACGATTTTCCATAGCGGCAGCTTCGAAGACGGTCGCTCCGGCCCCGTCGATCGCGGCGCCCACGTCTACCGCAGCCTCCTGCTCGACGAGCGCGGGAACCCGATCAACAAACGGAACGCGTGGGCTGCGCGTTCGGCTGCCTACGTCCGGCTGATCCCGCCTGGTGCTGCCGACACCATCCACTACCGGCTCGACATCCCCGAAGACGCGGGCGATCGCATCTTTCTCAAGGCACGCGTCAACTATCGCAAGTTTGCCTGGTGGAACACGCAGTGGGCGTTTGCCGGCGTGAGAGATCCGGCGCAGGGCGCGTACTCGATCGCTCCAGGGCATGACGATGGGCGATGGGTGTTCACGGGCGACACGACGGGCGTGTCGGGAGCAATGAAGGAGATCCCGGACATCCCGACGACCGTCATGGCGGAGAGCACGGCGACGCTGACCGTGCTCGCGGCCGACGCGACTCTGCCGCCTGCCAAGCCGTTCCTCGACCCGGCCGTCCGTGAGCGCTGGAACGACTACGGCATTGGTCTCTTGCTTCAGGGGGACCTGAAGGGCGCTGAAGCCGTGTTCGAGAAGGTTACGGTCATGGAGCCTGGCTACGCCGACGGGTGGGTGAACGTGGGCCGCGCTCGCCTGCAGGAGGGCAACCTTGCTGGGGCCGAGCAGGTGTTGCGACGCGCTCTCGAGATCAATCCACGGCTGGCCAAGACGCATTTCTTCCTCGCCAGCGTTCTGAAGAACGACGGCCGCTACGACGAAGCGCTCGGTCACCTGCGGACGGCGGCTGCGCTGTATCCGCGGGACCGCGTTGTCCGCAATCAGCTCGGGCGTGTCCTGTTCCTGCAGCGGCAGTTCCGCGCCGCGGTCGCGGAGCTCGAAAAAGTGCTGGAGATCGATGCGGAGGATCTGCAGGCTCATTACAATTTAATGCTCTGCTATCAGGGTCTTGGTGAACAGGAGCTTGCCGAACGCGAGCGCACGCTCTATCTGCGTTTCAAGGCAGACGAGTCGTCGCAGGCGATCACCGGGCCATACAGGCAGCTTCACCCGCACGACAACAACGAACGCCAGGCGATCCACGAGCATCGGTCCGCCGGGCAGACGACCGGGTCGTCCGCCACCGGGGGCGTCGTCTCGACGTCCGCGGGCCGTCCCGAATAGGCCATGCGAACGATCTCGGCCGCTCTCATGACACTCGCCGCGCTGACGCCGCCGACCGTCCCCGGTCGGGTCTTCGTGGACGCCACGGCTGCCGTCGGGATCCAGTTCCGCCACCAGTCCGGTGCGGCCGGCCGCAAGTATCTGCCCGAGACGATGGGCTCGGGTGGCGCGTTTCTCGACGCCGACGGTGATGGTTGGCTGGACGTGCTCCTGATCAATTCGAAGACGTGGTCGGGCGGGTCCCGCACGCGACATGCGCTCTATCGCAACAACGCGAACGGCACCTTCTCGGATGTCACGGCTCGGTCGGGGCTCGGCGTCGAGATGTACGGGATGGGAGTCGCCGCGGGCGATTACGACAACGACGGCCGCGTCGATGTCTACATCACCGGCCTCGGCGGCAACCGGCTGTTCCACGGGAGTGGCGGTGGTACGTTCGTCGATGTGACCGGAAAGGCGGGTGTCGCCGCCGATGGCTTTTCGACGAGTGCCGCGTGGCTCGACTACGATGCCGACGGTAAGCTCGATTTGTTCGTCGCGCGGTATGTCGACTGGTCGATCGGCACGGACTTGTTCTGCACACTCGACGGCCAGACGAAGTCGTACTGCACGCCGGAGTCGTACAAAGGGCAGAGCGGCATCCTGTTTCACAATCGCGGCGATGGCACCTTCGAGGATGTCACGCGTGCGGCCGGACTCTACGATCCGACCGCCAAAGCGCTCGGCGTCGCGCTGCTCGATTTCGACAACGACGGCAAGCTCGACCTCTTCGTGGCGAACGACACGCAGCCGAATCGGCTGTATCGCAACCGTGGGAACGGCACCTTCGTGGACGTCGGCACCACCGCCGGCGTGGCGTTCAACGAGGCGGGCGTCGCCCGGGCCGGCATGGGCGTCGACGCGGCCGACTTCGACGGCTCGGGCCGGACGAGCCTGGTCATCGGCAATTTCTCGAACGAGATGATGGCGCTTTATGCAAACGAAGGGAACGGCCTCTTCATCGACGAGGCTCCAACGTCGACGGTCGGCCGCGCGTCGCTCTTGACGCTCACCTTCGGCTGCTTCTTCTTCGACTACGACCTCGACGGGCTGCTCGACATCTTCGCGGCCAACGGCCACGTGGCCGACGACATTTCCCGCGTCCAGCCGCGGGTGCGCTATGCGCAGCCGCCGCACCTGTTTCGTCAGGTGGGCACGCGTCGCTTCGAAGCAGTCACCGACAAAGCGGGACCAGACCTGTTGCAGCCGATGGTCGCCCGGGGCGCGGCCTTCGGCGACTACGATCGCGACGGCGACCTCGATGTGCTCGTCACGACCAACAATGGGCGTGCCCGGGTGCTGCGCAACGATGGTTTGGAGAATCGCGCGCTTCGCTTGTCCCTGCGCGGCACGACGTCCAACCGCGACGCAGTTGGCGCGCGGGCGTCGGTCCGGCTGACCGACGGTACGCGCCGCACGCAAATGGTGAAGACCGGATCCAGCTACTTGTCGCAGAGCGAGCTGCCACTCACGTTCGGCCTCGGCGCATCTGGCGCGGTCGAGGCCATCGAGGTGACGTGGCCCAGCGGCCGCACCGAGAAGGTATCCGGTGCCCTGCCCGGGCAGACCCTGGTCATCGAAGAAGGGCGCGGCATCGTCGACCGCGTGCCGTTCCTCGCCCCGGCCCGCTCATCGACGGGGCCACGCGGCCGTTGAAAGACGCCGGTCTCGAGAAGAAGGCGCGGATGTGGAAGGGCGAAACGGTGCTCCGCGCTGCGCTCCTGTCGACGCTCCTTCTCGCACAGGTGCCCACTTCTCGTCCCGGTGACATCGATCGGCGCGAGGACGCGTATCGTCAGAACAACATCGGGGTCGCCAGGCTCGAGCAGTACGATTACGCGGGCGCCGTCGCGGCATTCGAGCGCGCCTTGGAGCTGCGTCCCGATCTCACCGCAGCGCGCGTCAACCTGGCCATCGCGCTGCTCTACGAGGGACAGCTCGAGGAGGCGGCCAAGGAGGTCCGGATGGCCCTCACGCGGCTCCCCGCTTCGCCGCAGCCACACTTCGTCCTTGGCCTCATTGCGCGGGCCGCGAACCGATCCGACGAAGCGGCCGCCGCCTTTCAGCAAGTCATCGATCGCGACGGGTCCGACGTGGGCAGCCGCGTGCAACTCGGCCAGGTCCGTCTCGCCGAGCGTCGCTTCGTCGATGCGGTGCAGCTCTTCGAAGCGGCGCAGCGGCTGGAGCCCTTCAATGCCACCGCCGCCTACGGTTTGGCCGTTGCGTTGACGCGGGGTGGGGATCGCGAACGCGGCGAGCACGCGATGGCCGCCTTTCAGCGGCTCCGCGACAATCCGGCCGCTGTCACCTATTCGTCAACCTATTTGGAGCAAGGGCGCTACGGCGAAGCGCTAGCGTCCACCGGTCTCGAGCCCGAGCTGATCGATAAGACCGTCCCGCGGGTCGCCTTCGTTGACGCCACGGCGTCCGTCGTCGCCGCTCAGCCGCCGGCGGTTCACGATGTGTCGCTGGCGGATGTTGACGGAGACGGCGATTTCGACCTGTGGATAGCGGCGAGGGACGGCGTGCATCTCCTTCGCAACACCGGGGGCCGTTTCGCCGTGCCATCCCGTGTCGCGCTGGGGGCCGCGCGCTCTGCGCTGGCCGGGGACTACGACAACGACGGTGTCAAAGATCTTCTGGTTCTCACGGACCAGGGAGTTGCGTTGTACCGTCAGGAGCCCGACGGGACCTTTCGCGACGTCAGCGGCGACGCGTTGCCGGCGGGAACATCGCCGGCTCGCACCGCGGCATTCCTTGACGCCGATCACGATGGAGACTTGGACGTCATGGCGGGCGGACGGTTGCTGCGCAACAACGGAAACACGCGTTTCCAGGATGTCACGGCCGATGCGCAGCTACGCAGCACCGGTTCGGCGGTGGCGATCGTGCCTCTCGACGTCGACAATCGCCGCGATGTCGATCTTCTCGTCGTCACGGACGGCGCCTCTCCCGCCCTCTTCAGCAACCAGCGGGACGGAACATTCCGTGAGGTGGCGAAGGAGATTGGTCTCCCCCAGGGCGGACCGTTCACGGTCGCCGCCGCTGCGGACATCAACAAGGACACGCTTCCGGACTTTTTCTTCGGCCGCGCGGGTGCGCCCGGGGTGTTCGCGCTGAGCCGGCCCGGTGGCAAATTCACGGTGTCCGATGCGCCCGCCGCCTCATCGGGCGCCAGCGCCGCGCAGTTGGTCGACTACGACAACGACGGCCTTCCCGATCTCTTTGCGCTCACAACGGCTGGGCCTCGACTGTGGCGGTCGATCGGTGGTCAGTGGATCGACGTGACGTCCCGCACGCTGCCATCGGCGCTGGTCACGGCCGCCGATCCGGCGACCACGCTCGCCATCGCTGATGTGGACGCCGACGGCGACGAGGACGCCGTTGTTCGGCTCGTCTCGGGCACGGTCCGCGTGTGGCGCAACGACGGAGGCAATCGTCATCCCTCGGTTCGTGTGCACCTCACCGCACGGGTCAGCAATCGCGACGCCGTCGGTGCGAAAGTCGAGCTGCGCGCGGGCAGCTTGCGCCACAAGATCGAGACCATGGCGACCACGCCCGCGGCTGCGCCGGCCGACGTGCTGTTCGGCCTCGGCACGCGAACGCGCGCCGACGTCGTGCGTGTCTTGTGGCCGGCCGGTATCCTGCAGGCCGAAGCAGACGTGCCGGCAGCGGTCGCCTCGATTACCGAGCTCGATCGGAAGCCCTCGTCCTGCCCGTTTCTCTACACGTGGAACGGCATGCGGTTCGAGTTCCTTACGGACTTTCTCGGCGGCGGCGAGCTGGGGTATTGGGTCGCGCCGGGCGTTCGCAGCGTTCCGGACCCCGATGAGTACGTCCGAATACCCGCGGAACGGCTGCGCGAACGTGACGGCCGTTACGAGCTGCGCATCACCAATGAGCTCGAAGAGGCGCTGTTTCTCGATCGTGTACAGCTACTCGCGGTCGGGCATCCCGACGATGTGGAGGTGCACCCGAACGAGGGGCTGCGATCGCCCGAGGAACGGTCGCCTTTTGTACTGTATTCCGTGCGCGGCCCGCGCCCCCCGCTGTCGGTGACCGACGAGCACGGCCGCGACGTCCGCGACCGCATCGCCACGAGGGACTGGCGATCGGTCGACGACTTCCAGCGGTCGCCGATTCAGGGTTACGCAGACGAACACGCACTGACGATCGACACCGGTGCGGCCGCGTCTGACGGTCGCGTGCTCTTGCTCCTCACCGGGTGGACCGATTACGCGTTTTCGAGCGACAACGTGGCCGCGCAGCAGGCCGGCTTGCGGTTTCGTCCACCGGCGCTCGAGGTGAAGGACTCGGCCGGCCAATGGCGGACCGTCATGCCCGAAGTCGGTGTGCCTGTTGGCCGCCCGCAGACGGTCGTCATCGACCTCACGCCCCACACAAGGCTCGGATCGCGCGAGTTC
Source organism: Acidobacteriota bacterium (assembly GCA_020200025.1). GTDB lineage: Bacteria > Acidobacteriota > Vicinamibacteria > Vicinamibacterales > UBA2999 > JAIVJN01. The sequence goes on from JAIVJN010000014.1 coordinate 19,867, forward strand.
CGCGTCACGACCACGCTGCGCGTCTACTGGGATCAGATCCTCGTGGACCGGTCGATGCAGGCGGCGACCACGGTGACACGGCTGGATGCTGATGCCGCGGAGTTGAGAGTGCGCGGATTCTCGGCCGCGATCGACCGTGGCCGTGACCGCCCGCCGTCCTACGACTACAATCGGGTGTCGGCCACCATGCTGTGGAAGCTGTTGCCCGGCCGCTACACGCGATACGGGGACGTAAACGTGCTGCTCGCGGCGACCGACGATCGGTTTGTCGTGGCGGCGCCCGGCGACGAGATCGTGGTGTCCTTCGATGCCGCGGCCGCGCCGCCGCTCCCTCGTGGCTGGACTCGTACCTTCCTGCTGCACGCCGACGGATTCAGCAAGGAGATGAACCTGCACTCGGCGAGTCCGGACGATCTCGCGCCGCTGCCATTCCACGGCATGACCAGCTATCCTTATGCGCCGCCCGAGCGATATCCGGCCACGCTCGAGCATCAGCGTTATCGCGATGAGTTCAACACGCGCGTCATCGGGCGGCGCCTGCCGCCGCTCGAGAACCCACGATGACACCGATCCGCTACGCCGCCGCCGCGTGCCAGACCGACCAGCAGAACCCGATCGACCGGGCGGGGATGCGAGCGAACACCGACCGGATGCTGTCGATGATCCAGTCGGCGGTCGACGGCAGCGCGCCGTTTCTACCCGTGCGGCTCATCGCGTTTCCGGAGTTCGCGCACGCGGCGCCGGTTGTCGCAACCGTCGCGGAGCTCTTGCGAACGTTGGCAGTGCCGATACCGAACGAGCACACCGATCGCATCGCCCAGAGGGCGCGCGAGCTGGGGGTCTACGTGCAGACCGGCTCGATGATCGAAACCGACCCGCGATGGCCGGGCGTCGTCTTCAACACGACCTGTCTCATCGGCCCCGAGGGTCTGCTCTACAGATACCGCAAAGTGAACCCGTGGATTCCGTACGAAGTGCATGCCAGCCCGCACGATCTCGACGGCTACGACGAGCCGTTGTTCCCCGTGGCCGACACACCGATCGGGCGCATCGGCTGCGCGATTTGCTACGATTGGCTGTTTCCCGAAGCGATTCGCCAACTGGCGGCCAATGGTGCCGAGGTGCTGGTGCGCGTGTCGGCCTACATGGATCCGTGGGGCGCCACCGAGCCGATGAACTGGTGGACGCTGGTCAATCGGTGCCGCGCGCTCGAGAACACCGCGTACGTCGTGGCAGCCAACCAGGGTGCGAGCCTGCGGCACTATCCGCCATACTCGTGGCCCGGCGGCAGTCAGGTGGTGGATTTCGACGGGCGCCTCCTCGCCGAAGCCTCTCCCGGTCCCGGTGAGCGAATCGTCATCGCCCCGATCGACATCACCGCCTTGCGGCACGAGCGCACCACGCGCCGCGGCCATCACATGCGCGCACACCTGCGCACCGAGGCGTATCCGATCTATTCATCGAGATCGCCAAAGAGCGCCTGGACGACCACCTCTCGACGATGGGCACGCGGCGATGAGCGCGGATGGGCCGCTGCGCCTGACCCTCAAGGCGCCCCTCTCGGGCGTCGTGATTCCCATCGATGAGGTGCCGGATCCAGTGTTCGCCCAGAGGATGGTTGGCGACGGCGTCTCGCTCGACCCGATCAGCAACAGTCTTCTGGCTCCCTGTGCCGGCCGCATCGTTCAGCTCCACCCTTCGGGCCACGCCGTCACGCTGCTGTCGGCCGAGGGGATCGAAGTCCTCATGCACATCGGCCTCGACACCGTGCAGTTGAAAGGACAGGGATTCACCGCGCGTGCGGCTGTTGGCCACCAGGTGAACGCCGGAGATCCGCTGATCGATTTCGACGCGGAGTATGTGGCCACTCACGCGAAAAGCCTGCTGACGCCAATTCTGATCACGTCGCTCGAGCGCGTGAAAGCGATGACCCCTGCGCAGGGCACGGTCACCGCCGGCGCCGACACGATTCTCGAGCTCACCCTGGTGACGGCTCCGCGCGGCCGAGGTCCGTCGATTGGCGACGCCGTGACCTCGGGTCCATTGGTCATCTCGAACGCGTCGGGCCTGCACGCGCGGCCGGCGGCGATGCTGGCGAGTCGTGCCAAGCAATTCAACGCCGAGGTGAAGCTGCGGCGGCGCGCCGATGAAGTCAACGCCCGCAGCGTGGTCAGCATCATGGGCCTCGAGATCAATCGCGGCGACTCGATCGAAATCGTCGCCACCGGCGCCGAAGCCGCCGACGCGGTTGCCGCGTTGTCACAACTCGTGGGGGAAGGGCTCGGCGAAGCGCAGGATGTCACGACGCCGGCACGATCGACCGCCTCCGAGGTTCCCGGCGCCGCCGCGCGCAGCGAGGATCCGCACCTATTGGCCGGCATCCCTGCCTCGCCAGGTATTGTCGTCGGCAACACCTTCCAGGTGCGCCACGACGAGCTCCGCGTGGTCGAAGATGCGAACGACCCGCGGGTAGAGCGAAAGGCGCTCGACGCCGCGCTCGATCGGGCCAAGGCGGAGCTCGACGTGCTCCAGGCCAGGCTCGAGGGCGAGGGGGCCGGCGGCAAGGCGGCGATCTTCGCAGCGCACCGTGAGCTGCTGGACGATCCGGACCTGCTGACGATTGCCGCCGGGGCGATCGAGCAGGGCAAGAGCGCAGCGTTTGGATGGCAGACGGCCTTCGTGCAGCACGCCGAGCGCTTGTCGATGCTCAAGAACGAGTTGCTCGCCGCGCGCGCCAACGACCTGCACGATGTGGGGCGCCGAGTGCTGCAGAAGCTGACGGGTGTGGAGGCGGCTCCCCGGCAATACCCGACAGAAACGATTCTGGTGGCCGAGGAACTGGCACCCTCCGACACGGCCACGCTGAACCCGGCACAGGTGCTCGGTCTGTGCAGCACGGCCGGGGGTGCATCGTCGCACGTCGCGATCCTGGCGCGGTCACTGGACGTCCCGCTCGTGGTCGGGATCGACACGCGCGCGCTCGATCTGCCGGACGGGACGCCGGTCATCCTCGACGGCACGAAAGGCACGTTGCGCGTGAACCCGTCGACGGCAGATATCGCGCGCATTCACCAGGTCCAGGACGAGCAGGCACATCGACGCCTGGCGGATCAGGCGCACACGCACGAACCGGCGACCACGCTCGACGGCCACCGCATCGAGGTCGCCGCCAACATCGGCGGTGTCGCGGACGCAGAACAAGGGTTGGCGCTCGGGGCCGAGGCCGTCGGCCTCCTCCGATCCGAGTTCCTGTTCCTGCATCGCGCCACCCCGCCCACCGAGGCAGAGCAGCAAGCGGTCTACACCGACGTGGCGCGCGCGCTCGGTCGCGAGCGCCGCCTGATCATCCGTACGCTCGATGTCGGCGGAGACAAGCCGCTGCCCTACCTGCCGCTGCCGCGAGAGGACAACCCGTTTCTGGGCGAGCGCGGCATCCGGGTCAGCTTGAACCGGCCGGAGTTGCTGCGCGCGCAGTTGCGCGCGATCCTGGGCGCGGCACGCGAAGGGCGTGTCTCGGTCATGTTTCCGATGATTGCCACGCTCGACGAGTGGCGGGCCGCGCGGCGGATCCTCGAGGAGGAGCGGCAGCGTCTCGGGGTGCCGCCGATCGAGGCCGGGATCATGGTCGAGGTCGCGTCGGCCGCCCTGATGGCCGACCACTTCGCACGGGAGGTGGATTTCTTCTCGATCGGGACCAACGATCTCACGCAGTACACGCTCGCCATGGATCGCGGTCACCCGCGGCTCGCACCGCACGTGGACGGCCTCTCGCCAGCGGTCCTGCGGCTGATCGACATGACCGTGCGAGCAGGGCGGACCCACGGAAAGTGGACCGGTATCTGCGGTGGTCTGGCCGGCGATCCGCAGGCGGTGCCGCTGCTCGTCGGCCTGGGTGTCGACGAGCTGAGTGTCAGCGTCCCCGCGATCCCTGCAGTGAAGGCGCAGATCCGGCGTTTGCGCCTGAGCGACTGCCGCGCGCTCGCGGACGCGGCTCTCGGCTGCGCCAGCGTCGCCGAGGTGCGCGCCTTAGTGCTCCGCTTGGTGCCGCTGGACGCCCCGTCATGACACGCGAGCACGCGGCCTTTGCCCTGCTGCAGAAGACTGGCAAGTCGCTGATGCTGCCGGTGTCGGTGCTGCCGGTCGCCGGCCTCCTGCTCGGAATCGGCAGCGCGCACTTCACCTGGCTCCCCGCGCTGCTCTCAGACGTGATGGCGCAGTCGGGAGGCGCCATCTTCGGCAACCTCGCCTTGATTTTCGCCATCGGCGTCGCGCTTGGCGTGACCACGAACGACGGCGTGGCCGCGCTCGCGGCGGTGGTCGGCTACGCCGTGCTGCTGGCGACCATGGGCGTCATGGCGAAGCTGTTCGGCTACGAACCGACGGCGATCATGGGAATCCAGTCAATCGAGACGGGGGTCTTCGGCGGGATTGTCGTGGGCAGCATCGCCGGGTGGCTGTTCAACAAGTACTACCGGATTCAGTTGCCGCCGTATCTGGGCTTCTTCGCGGGCAAGCGATTCGTTCCGATAGCCACGGCGCTGGCGTGCATCGCGGCGGGCGTCGTGCTCAGCATCGTGTGGCCGCCGATCGGACGGGCCATCGACGCGTTCTCGCGCTGGGCGGCGTCGGGGAATCCGGGCCTGGCGTTCGCGCTGTACGGGGTGGTCGAGCGTGCGCTGCTGCCCTTCGGCCTGCATCACATCTGGAACGTGCCCTTCTTCTTCGAGGTCGGCCAATATCTCGACCCGACCACAGGGACGATCATCCGCGGCGAAGTCCACCGCTACACCGCCGGCGATCCGACAGCGGGCAACATGGCTGGGGGATACCTGTTCAAGATGTGGGGGCTGCCGGCCGCGGCGATCGCCATCTGGCACAGCGCGCGCCCGGAGAATCGCGCGAAAGTCGGCGGCATCATGATCTCGGCCGCACTCACATCGTTCCTGACCGGGATCACCGAGCCGATCGAGTTCTCCTTTCTCTTCGTTGCGCCGCTGCTCTACGGGATCCACGCGCTGCTGGCGGGAGCGGCCTATTACGTCGGCATCGCGTTGGGCATCAAGCACGGCATGACGTTCTCGCACGGTCTGATCGACTTCGTCGTCCGGTTCATGATCAATCGATTCGGATTCACGACGCCGGGGCGCGAGCCGGACGCGGAGATCGAAGGAGCGGCCGACGCCGCCGTCGCGCGGGCGCCGGCGCCAGGTGGCCTGCCTGGCGAGCTGGTCCAGGCGTTTGGCGGCCGTCACAACATCCAGAGCCTCGATGCGTGCATCACGCGGCTCCGCGTGCAGCTCGCCGACCCGTCACGGGCAAACCCTGACCGGCTCAAGACACTAGGGGCTGCCGGCGTGGTGACGGTGGGCAACAACCTGCAAGCGATATTCGGCACCCGGTCGGAGAACCTGAAGAGCGACATGGAGGTCTACCTGCGCACCGCCGGCGCCGAGGCCGAGGTCGCCGCCATCGCGGCTCCCCCAGCTCCCGCGGCTCGGCAGGCGACGCCCGATCCGAGCGCGATCGGCGATGACGCGCGCCGTGTCGCGCGCGAGATCGCCGCCGCGCTGGGCGGGCCGCGAAATGTCCTCGAGCTCGAGGCGCAGGCACTGACGCGACTACGCGTGCGGCTGCGCGACGCCGCGCTCGTCGACGAGGCCGGTCTCCGCCGCGCCGGCGTCGGCGCCATCATGCGGCTGCCGAGCGGCGTGCTCCACCTGATCGTCGGCCTCCGCGCGGCGGAGCTCGCCGCCGCGGCGCTCGACGAGTCGTTGACGGGCTTAGTCAGCGCTCGATCAGCACGGTCGTAGCCGCAAACTCGTCCGGCTGCTTCACGATCACGAATCCATTGCTGGACACGGTCCAGCCTGCAGCCTGGCTGGCGAGAGCCTGGGGTGTGGGATGGCGCGTGAGGGTGGTCGAGCCGCTGGCGACGCGGCGCGGCTCGCCCTCCGATCGCACCCAGAGGACGAGGCTGCGCGCCGCCGGTCTGAATGGCCCTTCCGGTGCACCAACGTCGATCGTCACCGCAGCATCGGTGCGCGATTGACGAAAGCGCCGGCGCATCGACTGTCCCTTTTCGTGGGCCATGGTCTCGCCGTCGTCTTCGTAAAGGACGGCTTCCGAGCTCGGGGCGGGAAAGACGTGGACCTCGAGCGGCTGACCGGGCATCTCGCCGGCGTGCTGGACGACCGGCTGGCGAAAGATGAAGGCGCCGCCGCGCACGAAGATCGGAATCCTCTCCAGCGTCACGGGCGTTCGTACATTGGCGCCACCGGCGGTGCGAGTCCCCGTCCAGAAGTCGTACCAGTCGCCCTTCGGCAGGTAGACGTCGCGCTCGCGTTCGGCCTCGTTGAGGACCGGTGCAATCAGCAGGTCGCCGCCGAACATGAAGGCGTTGTCGAGGGCCCACGTCTGCTGATCGTCGGGATACTCGAGCACCAGCGGTCGCATGGCCGGAAGGCCACTGACCGCCGACTCCGCCATCACGTTGTAGATGTGCGGCAGCAACTGGTAGCGCAGCTCGATCGCGGCCCGATTGTAGGCCTCGTGCGCCGCGCCGTAGGACCACGGTTCCTGATCTGGTGTGCCGAGCGTGGTGTGGGTGCGCATGAACGGGTAGAAGACGCCAGCCTGGAGCCACCGCGTGTAGAGCTCCGCCGAGGGCGCGCCGGCGAACCCCCCGATGTCGCTGCCAACGAAGGTGAGGCCTGACAGCCCCATCCCGGTCAGCATCGGGATGGTCGCGCGGAGATGTTCCCAGGTGCTGATGTTGTCCCCTGGCCAGATCGCGGACCAGCGCTGGCCACCGGCAAACGACGCGCGCGTGAGAATGAAGGGCCGCTCGTCGGGACGCAGGCGCCGCAGGCCTTCGTAGGTCGACTGCGTCATGAGCAACCCATACACGTTGTGGATCTCACGATGGTCCGTTGGCTGGCCCTCGCCGGCGTGCCGCACATCGAGCGGCATCGTGCCGGTGGGTGTGTTGAACACCGCCGGCTCGTTCATATCGTTCCAGATGCCGGCAATGCCGATATCGGTGAGCGACTTGTAGAGTCCGCCCCACCACTCGCGTGCGGCCGGCTTGCTGAAATCGGGAAAGACGCTCGGCGCCGGACTCTTCGTCGCCTGGGATGGCCAGACCGGCGCCTCGTAGACGCTGCCGTCGGGGTTCTTCACGAAATGATCGCCGGCCAGGCCGCTATCGTACGGGGCATATCCGACTTCCTTCTTCGGATGCGCGTCGACGATGGTGACCGTGCGGAAGCCGTCGCGTCGAAGGTCGCGCACGAGCCCCGGTGGATCGGGGAAGCGCTCGCGGTCCCAGGTGAACGGGTTGTAGCCATCGAGGTAATGGATGTCGAGCCAGATCACGTCGGCCGGGATGCGACGCTCGCGAAAGTTCTGCGCGATGAACCGCACCCGCGAGTCGGGATAGTAGCTGTAACGGCACTGGTGATAGCCGAGCGCCCACCGGGGGGGCAGCGGCATCCGGCCGGTCATCTCCGTATAGCGCTGAATCACCCGCTTTGGTTCCGGACCGTAGATCAGGTAGTAGTTCAGCTCTCCGCCTTCGGCGCCAAAGGACATCAGCCCCGGCGATGTGTGTCCGACGTCGAAGTTCGAGCGGAACGTGTTGTCCAGAAAGATGCCATGGGTACGGCCGCCGCGCAGCACGAGGTAGAAGGGGACCGACACGTAAATCGGATCGGTATCGGTCTCGTACGCGAAGGTGTCGCTGTTCCACATGGTGTAGCTGTAGCCGCCCAACTGCCGGCC
>JAIVJN010000015.1:0-1794 GCA_020200025.1 Acidobacteriota bacterium
CGGCGAGCGCTGCGAGACTCGCTTGGACGCCGGAAGAGCGATCCACCGGTAACAACTGCCAGCCAGCCAGCATGAGCAGGGCGATGCCCGCGGCGACCGCCAACCAGGGCGTGGCACGTCCGAACAAGGCCGTGCGTCGCGACTGCTCGCCGGCGATACCAGCCCGCACTCGGGCCACGAAGCGTTCGTCCGCCGCCAACGCCGCTGAGGCGGCAAAGGCGCGACCGAGCGTCCGACGGAGTGCGACGCGCGCGTCGAGCTCGGCGCGACAGCGCTCGCAATCGTCCAGATGCGCGAGCACATTGTGGTTCGTGTCGACCGTCAGTTCGCCTGCAGCATAGGATTCGGCCATCTGCAGGAACTCGGCGCACTTCATGGGCAGTCTCCCTGCGGCCGTTCCGGCGCCTGCTCGCGAGCGCCGCGACGTCCGATGCCTTGCGACTCGGCGTAAGCCGCGAGCGCTGTCCGGAGCAGCCGCCTCGCTCGGTGCAGGCGAGACATCACCGTCCCGACTGGAATGCTCAACACGGTTGCGATCTCCCGATAGCTCAAGTCTTCGACGTCCGCGAGGAGCACGACTTCCTGAAATCCTGCCGGCAGTTGGGCCAGTGCCGCGAGCACTTCGCCCTCGGTGACATGCTGCGGTGTCTGCTCAACGGCCTGAGCCCGTTCGACGAAGTCATCAACGCCCGTGTCGATGGGCGACCGCCTCTGCGCCCGCTGGCGATTCGCCCTCACGTGCCGCATGATGGCGAGCAGCCACGCGCGCACATTCGTACCAGGCTCGAATCGATGAAACGACTGCATCGCCTGCGAGAACGTTTCCTGAACGACGTCTTCTGCCTCCGCACGCTCACGAATGAGCCACATCGCCAGGCGGAACACGCCGTCGAGGTGCGGCAGCACCGTCGCCTCGAAGCGAGCGTGCACCGCTTCGGCCTCTCCGCGCGTCTCGACAGGCATGCTGTGAATCGGTCCCGGAGCGGCTCCCGGCGTCTACTGAACAGATACCCGGAGACGTCCCGATTATTCCGCAGCATCCTCCGCCCGGCCATTGCTGGGAATAATGGGCGGGCCGGCGGGTATGAATCCAAGCGGCAAGCGGTAGGCGGCAGTCGGCAGGAATGTGAGGATTCCTGATTTTTACCGTCTGCCTTCTGACTTCTTATCCGGCACCGCGCGACCATGTGAGGTGAGTGAGATCGATGTCAACGTTTCCACGCGTGCTCTTGCGACTCTCCATCGGCTATCTGCTGGTCATTTGGGGTGTGGACAAGCTCGTCAACCCTGCCCACGGGTTAGCCGTCTCGAGTCGGTTCTACTTCGGCTGGTTCAGTGTGCCTTGGCTGATGACGCTGTTCGGCGTCGTGCAAGTTGTGCTGGGAGCGCTGGTCATGGCCGGCGCCTGGCGTCGCTACACTTATCCGGTGGTCGCGGTCATCACCGGTATGACTCTGTTGGGGGTGTGGCGCTCGATCGTCGACCCGTGGGGTTGGTACCTGACGGGCAGCAACGCGTTGTTCTATCCCTCGCTCATTATTTTTGCCGCCGTGCTGCTCCTGCTCGCCGAGGACGCTCCGTCGCCGCTTGCGCGACCGCGCGTTCCTCCTGTGTCCGTGTCATGACAACAGCACGTGCGGCGCTGTCAGCTTCGCGATGGATCGCATGACGGGGACATCCGAACCGCACGTGCTGCCAGACGATGCGGCCAACCAGACGCTCGTCGAGCACGTCCATCCTCCGTCTTGGCGGAACCAGCCCGCGGCGAACAAGTACGACCTGGTGGTGCTCGGT
>JAIVJN010000015.1:1808-14735 GCA_020200025.1 Acidobacteriota bacterium
CTTCCTGGGCGGCGACTGCCTGAACACTGGTTGCGTGCCCTCGAAGGCGCTGCTGCGGTCGGCCCGGGTCGTCGGCGAGATCCGACGCGCGGCCGCCCTGGGCATCAGCGCGCGCGACGTGAGCGTGGACTTCCCTGCCGTCATGCGTCGAATGCGTGAGCGCCGAGCAGCCATCGCCGAGCACGATGCGGCGGCACGACTGCAGCGTGCCGGAGTGGACCTGTTCTTCGGCACGGCCCGATTCGCCGACGCACGAAGTGTGCTCGTCGACGACCGACGGCTTCACTTTTCTCGAGCAGTCATCGCGACCGGGGGACGTCCCTCGACGCCGGCGGTGCCAGGTCTGGAGTCGACGCCGTTCCTCACCAGCGAAACGGTCTTCTCGCTGACGGAGCAGCCGCACCGCCTGCTGGTCATCGGCGCCGGCCCCGTCGGCTGCGAGCTCGCGCAGGCGTTCGCCCGCTTTGGTTCTCAGGTCACGGTGATCGGACGGCCACCGCAGGTGCTGCCGCGCGAAAGCGCCACGGCGGCCGCGATCGTGGCACGACAGCTCGAAGCCGATGGCGTGCGGCTGGAGCTCGGCGCACGGCTGGAGCGCGTCGAGACAAGGGGCGAGGAGCTCGTCGCACACTACGCTCGTGGAAGCGAAGGCTCGTCCTCGAGCGTCAGCGTTGCCGCCGACGCGGTTCTCGTCGCCGCCGGCCGAACGCCGAACATCGAGGAGCTGAACCTGCAAGTCGCCGGCGTGCGCGCAGGCGCGCACGGCGTGACCGTCAACGATCGGCTTCAGACCACGAACGCTCGAATCTATGCGTCGGGCGACGTCTGTTCCGCCTACAAGTTCACCCACGCCGCCGACGCCATGTCGCGCATCGTGCTGCAGAACGCGCTGTTCTTCGGTCGCGCCAAGGCGAGCGCGCTCGTCATGCCATGGGTCACGTACACCGATCCGGAAGTGGCGCACGTCGGCGTCTCCGAGTCCGAGGTGCAATCGTCGGGCGGCCGTCTTGCCACCATCACGGTTGCATTGTCGGACGTTGATCGGGCCGTGGTTGACGATGATGTCGAGGGGTTCGTGCAGGTGCACCATGAAGGTGGAAGGTTGCGGGGGTGCACGATTGTGGCGTCGCACGCCGGCGAAATCATCGGCGAAGCGGCATACGCCATGACCCACGGCGGAACGCTGGCGCAGTTGTCAGCGACCGTACACCCATATCCCACGGTCGGGGAGGCGCTGCGGAAAGCCGGCGATGCGTATCGCAGGCAGGCACTGACGCCCGCTCGTCGCCGCTGGCTGGCGCAATACTTTCAATGGACGCGGTAAGCGTCTCGGGGCCACGGTCCGCCTGCCGCCTGCCGACAGTCTTTCCGTCTGCCGCCGTGTGCCGGATGCCGACAAGATACGCTGAGCTGAAATGACCAAGACCCGGATGCTCGTTCTCGCGCTCGTCGTTGCCGTGCTGGTCGCCACCGCGTTCCTGTTGCCGATCAAAGAGTGGACGATCGAGCTCGCTGGCTGGGCGCGCGGCACCGGCGCACTGGGTGCCGCGGTCTTCCTCCTGGCGTACATCGTGAGCACGGTGCTCGGCTTGCCTGGATCGATCCTGACGCTGGCTGCGGGATTCGCTTACGGGCCGGTGTGGGGGTTGGCCATCGCTTCCCCGGCGAGCGTCGCCGGAGCGACGTGTGCCTTCTTGCTGGGACGCACGTTGCTGCACGACTGGGCGGTGCGAAGAGTCGGCGAATCGGCCCGGATCCGGACGATCGACGCGGCGGTGGCGCGCGAAGGGTTCAAACTGGTGCTGCTGCTCCGGCTGTCGCCCCTCTTTCCGTTCAACGTGCTGAACTACGCGCTCAGCCTCTCGCGCGTGAGGCTGTCGACGTACGTGGTGGCTTCGTTCCTGGGAATGCTGCCGGGCACCGCGATGTATGTCTATCTCGGCTCGCTGGCACCCGCGGCAGCCGAGCTCTCTTCGGCGAGCGAAGGCGGAGGTCCTGCCCGGACAGCCCTGTATGCAGCGGGACTCGTCGCCACCATCGCCGTTGTGATCGTGGGTACGCGTGCCGCCAAACGCGCGCTCGATCCGAAGCTGTCGGAGGCACATTGATGGCGGCAGGGTGGGCGAGCGTGCCGGCGTCGTCCGTGTTGGCCCTGCTGGTCGCATGCTTCGAGCTCGCCGCCACGGCAACGGCGTTCGACCACGGCTTCGCGGCATATGGAGACCTGCTGCAGTCGGTCGTGCATGGTCCGCGTGTCGACTACGCCGCGCTCGACGCCGACCGCCGCCCTCTCGATCGCATTGTGGCGACTTTTGCCGAACCGGCTCAATCCGAGGAGCAGAGCTGGAGCCGCGAGCAGCGCATGGCTTTCTGGATCAACGCCTACAACGTGCTCACCCTGCGGGCCATCGTGAGTCACTATCCGATTCGCGCCGGCGTCTTCACCGTCTCGCCGCGCAACAGCATCCGGCAGATCGACGGCGTCTGGACGACGCTCGCGTGGGACGTGGCGGGACGGAGAGTGACGTTGGACGACATCGAGCATCGGATTCTTCGCCCCACGTTTGCTGACGCGCGGGTGCACTTTGCCATCAACTGTGCGTCCATCAGTTGCCCCCTCCTGGCTGACGTGCCGTATCGCGCCGAGACGCTCGATGCCGCCCTCGACGCCGCCGCACGACGATATCTCAGCAGCGCGGAAGGCTTGCGCGTTGACGGCGACACGGTGTCGGTCTCGAGCATCTTCAAGTGGTACGGGGACGACTTCATCTCGCAATATTCGCCGCTGGCGCCGAACGGCCGGAATGCACGCGAGCGCGCCATTCTTGGGACGATTGTCCGTTTCGGGCCGGCGCAGACAGCCGAGCGCGTGCGCACCGGCCGGTCCCGGATCAAATACCTTCATTACGACTGGTCGCTGAACGACCTCGCGCGCTGAGTTACGGGAGTAGCGGGACGGAAGGTGACGCTGGGCGAAATCGAGCACTGATTCTTCGCCCCACGTTCGCTGATGCGCGGGTGCACTTTGCATCCCTGGACGTCGATTGACGAGTTGCCGTGTGCCGTATCCCGTTCCTATCGTTTGCGTGCCGACAAGACGTGGCCCGCCGGTCGCGTCATCAGCGAGACCATGATGCCCGTCGCGAAGATGGCCGGCACACCGTAGATCGCCCACGGCCAGGTGTAGCCACCTTCCTCGCCGACCACGATGAAACAGGCAGTCCCCCAGACAATCCCGACCGCCATGCTCGCCCACGCGCCCGCCGTGGTGGCGCGCCGCCAGTAGAAACCGGCGAGCAAGGCAAAGGCGAGCGCGGCCACGGGCACGTTGGCGAGGATCAGCCGGTTCAGGATGTCGTCGATCAGAAACGTGCCGCCCAACCAACTGAGGACGGCAAAGCTGGTCAACGCAAGGCGCTGCACGCCAATTTGTGAGGCGTGTTGCCAACCGAAATCGCCGGCAACCATTGCCGCCATCGCCGTCCACACGCCGGCAAGGGTCGTCAGACCGGCAGCAAAGAGCACCGCGAGGCCGACACCGCGGATCCCGCTGGGCAGCCACTCGAGCACCATGTAGGGAACGGCCATCTGCGGATCGCTCAACCCTGGCGTGACCACGCGCAGATGGGCGGCGGCCAACGCCATCGCGCCATACAGTGCGAACACCAGGACAGAGGCGCACCCCACCGCGATGAAGGCGGTGCGTTCATCCTTCGCCGCGAACATCTTCTGGCCGTACCAGGGAGCGGCGATATACGTGAAGCAGGTGAGGACGATGAGTGAGGTGACGAACCAGAAAGGGAGCGCGGGGTGAGACCACTGTGCCAATGGCGCCATGACGAGTTGATCGGGCGGGAAGGCCGCCCCGAGCCCGCCGAGCGGTTGGCTCTTCCCCACGCCGATCGCCAGGAGCGCCGGGAGCAGGACGATTGTGATCGCGAAGCTCACTACATCGCTCTTGACGACCGACGTCAGTCCGCCAGGAACGATCACGGCGAGAACCACCGTTGAGAGGCCGGCTGTCAGCAGCCAGAAGGGCATCGACGGCATGAGCGGTTGAAAGATCAACCCCATCGACTTCACATAAGTCGCGCAGAACCCGGTCATCGCCGCGAGAAGCATCAGCGAGGCGAGGCGGCCCAGCCCAGGCGAATAGCGCTCCGCGAAGAGCTCCGCGACCGACAACCGATTGAAGCGCTTCCACGGCCGGGCGACGGTCAGGGTATAGAATGCCAGCCCGACGAGGAACACGAGCGGCAGCGCCGTCGCCATCGGCCCCGCGCGGTAGCCCACGGCGCTGAACGCGAGGAGCGTGCTGGTGTTGAGCTCGGTCATCACCAGCGTCGCCACCAGCGGGAAGAGACCCACCGCGCGGTCGGCGATGAGAAACGCCCGCGATGTGGCGGCGGGGCGGCGACTGGACCAGACGAGCAGCGCGAGCAAGCCGCAGAAGCCGACCACGTCAGCGACGGCAAGCCGCGCAGCCTGATCGGTCACGCGATCCGCGCACCCGCATGTTTGACGAACCGTTTCGCGCGCGATTTGCCGCCGTCGCCCGACCTGCCGCGACGTGGCTCGCCCGAGCGGGCGTGACGCCGAATCAGATCACGATTGCCGCGTGCATCCTCGGGTTGACGGCGGCGGGGATGATCGCGACCGGTCACCCGCGGCTCGGTTTGGCCCTGTGGCTGGCGAGCCGGATCGCTGACGGCCTGGACGGCGCCGTTGCCCGCGCGGCCGGAACGGCAAGTGCGTTCGGCGGCTTCCTCGACATCACGCTCGACATGATGGCGTACGTCGCCGTGGTGCTCGCGTTCGCCGTCGCCTACCCCGCGCTGAGCTATGCCTGGATGTGCATTCTGGCCGGCTACGTTCTGGTGATCACGACGACGTTGGCGTTGTCCGATGCGGCGAGCGCCGCCGCTCGACGCGTCAGTGTCACCGACCGCACGTTTCAGTTCACGCCCGGCCTCACCGAAGCTGGAGAAACGAGTGTGATGTACACGCTGTGGGTGCTCTTCCCCGAGCATCTCCACTGGCTGACCTGGGTGTGGGCCGGCGCGCTTCTGGCAACGAGTGCGCAGCGAATCTATCTCGGATGGCGACTGCTCAGATAACACGTGATGGACGCAAAACCGCGGCAGCCTCGCCGCAGGTGACAGCCATCTTACCTTGCTCGCGATTGCACTCCGGGGCACGCATGCAGCAGGGGCGTTGCGAGTCTCGCGTCGTGTCAACGGCCGGACCCCTCACCGCTCGGGGGACCTCCTACCAGACGGGTAACGTGGATGGTAAGATGGGAGGTTGTGCTTGCCTCGATAAGTGGTGCCAGAGAGTGTCCTCGTAGAAAAGGTATGCGTTCATGATTTCGGTCAGCGGCGTGTCGATGCGGTACGGTTCGAAAGTCTTGTTCGAGGAGGTCTCGACGACGTTCTCTGGCGGGCGGCGCTATGGGCTGACCGGTCCGAACGGCGCCGGTAAGTCGACCTTCATGAAGCTCCTGACCGGCGAGCTCGAACCGCAACGCGGCAGCGTCGTCCGGCCCCGCAAGCTGGGCGTCCTGCGCCAGGACCAGTACGCCTTCGATCGCTTTCGCGTGATCGACACGGTGGTCATGGGGAACGAGCGGCTATGGAGCGCCCTCGCGGAGCGTGATGCACTCTATGCCCGCGCCGAGATGTCGGACGAGGACGGCATGCGCCTGGGCGAGCTCGAAGGCATCGTCGGCGAGGAGGATGGGTACACGGCGGAGAGCGATGCCGCGATCCTGCTGCAGGGTCTCGATATCGGTGACGCGCTTCACGATCGCGCCATGGCCGAGCTACAGGGCGGCCAGAAAGTGCGCGTGCTGCTCGCGCAGGCGCTCTTCGGCAGCCCCGACGCGTTGCTCCTCGACGAGCCGACCAATCACCTCGACCTCGATTCGATCCACTGGCTCGAAGAGTTTCTCCAGCGCTTCGCGGGGACGCTCATCGTCATCTCGCACGACCGGCACTTCCTGAACAAGGTGTGCACGCACACGGCCGACATCGACTACCAAACGATCATCACCTACACCGGCGGCTACGACGACATGGTGGTCGCCAAAACGCAGATTCGCTCGCGCATCGAGTCCGAGAACGCGCAGCGCGAGAAGAAGATCGCCCAACTCAACGACTTCATCGCGCGCTTCGGTGCGGGAACCCGCGCGGCGCAGACGACGTCGCGGCGGAAGGAAGTGGAGCGGCTGCAGACGACCGAGCTGGCCAGGTCGAATATCCAGCGCCCGTACATCCGCTTCACCATGAAACGACCGTCGGGCCGCACCGTGCTCGAGCTCGAGGGATTGACCAAGTCGCACGGCGATCTCTGCGTGTTCTCCGGGTTCAACGGTGTGGTGAACCGTGGCGAGAAGGTGGTGCTCGTCGGTCGTAACGGCGCCGGCAAGACCACGCTGCTGAAGGCGTTGCTGGCGGATTCACCGGACCTTCCCGCATCCCCCGGCGACCTTGGAAGCGGAACGCTGCGGTGGGGACACGAGGTGTCGATCGGATATTTTCCGCAGGATCACACCGGCGCCATCGAGAAAGGCCTCACGGCCGTCGAGTGGCTGCATCGCTTCGACCCGGGCGCATCGCGGCAGGAGATTCACGGCTTGCTCGGGCAAATGCTGTTCAGCGGCGAAGAGGGTCACAAGCCGACCGCCGCGTTATCAGGCGGCGAGACGGCGCGACTCCTCTTTTGCCGGATCATGCTGCAGCGACCAAATGTTCTCGTGCTCGATGAGCCGACCAATCACCTGGATCTGGAGTCGATCAACGCGCTGAACATCGCCCTTCAGAAGTTCGAAGGGACCGTGCTGCTCGTCACGCACGACCAGGATTTGCTCGAGGAAGTGGGCACGCGGGTCTGGTCGTTCGACAACGGCCGCATCGTCGATCATAAGGGCCGCTACGAGGAGCACGCCGCGCTGGCTATCTAGGACCGCTGGCCGCGCCATCCGTTATGCGGCGCACGCTCACCTTCTGTCCTTTGATGCGGGTCGCGCTCAAGGCCGCGGTGATCCGGGCGACGAGCCCTTCCGGCACTTCCACCACGGCATGATCATCGGCAATCGTGATGGCACCGATCACGCCCGACGATACATCCGCTTCGCCAGCGATTGCGCCCACGAGGTCGCCGGGGCGTACACCGGCCCGCCTTCCGCCGCTGATTCTGAGTAGCGCCACGTCGCCGGACTCGGACAATTGACGCGGCGATGCCTGCGATCGCGGGCGCTTCGCTGGCGCCGGTCTCGCTTCGAAGCGAGGCTCCGGCTCGAGCGGGGCGGCCCCCATCTCTTTGTCAGACGCGTCGTGGATCATCTTCACGGCCGCCGCAGCGATGTCGAGGACCTCGAAATCCTGAGCCAGCGCGTCGACGATGGTCCGCATGTCGTCGAACCCGCCTTCCGCGAGCTGTGCACCGAGCGCCTGTCGCGTGGCCTCGAATCGTCGCGCGCGCAGGTCGGCCACCGTGGGCAGCGTCAGCACTTCGATCGGCTGCCTGGTGAGGGTCTCGACGCTGCGCAGGAAGCGATGCTCGCGTGGCCCGGCGAGTGTGATTGCGACCCCTTCGCGACCGATCCGCCCCGTTCGTCCGATGCGGTGGACGTAGACCTCGGGTGCCGAGGGCACGTCGTAGTTGATGACGTGCGACACATGTTCGATGTCGAGGCCGCGAGCGGCGACATCGGTGGCGACCAGGATCTCGGCTTGTTCGGCGCGGAACGCCTGCATCACGCGGTCGCGTTGCTTCTGCACCATGCCGCCGTGCAGGGCGTGCGCTCCGTACCCATGGGCGTTCAACGTGTCGGTGAGCTCGTCGACCTCGAGGCGTGTGCGGCAGAACACGATGGCCGATTTCGGCGCCTCGAAGTCGAGGACGCGCCCGAGGGCCGCGGGCTTCTGCGCCCGCGAGACGATGTAGGCAACCTGGCGCACGCGGGGAAGCTTGCCCGCCGGACGTTTCTCGCGCGCGATGGTGATGCGCACCGGATTGGTGAGATGGCGGCCGGCGATGGCGGCGATGCGCGGCGCCCAGGTGGCGGCAAAGAGCGCTGTTTGCCTGGTGGCCGGCGTTTTGGCCACGATGGCGTCGATGTCTTCGGCAAAGCCCATATCCAGCATCTCATCGGCTTCGTCGAGAATGAGGACCTCGAGCGCGCTCAGGACCAGCGTGCCACGGCGCAAGTGGTCCAGTCCGCGCCCGGGCGTGGCCACCACGATCTCCGCTCCGCGCCGCAAGGCACGCACCTGTTGATCCATGGGCGCGCCGCCGTAGAGTGGCACGACCGCCAGACGTGTCCCTTTGGCGTACTTGTGGACGGCCTCGGCGACCTGCATAGCAAGCTCGCGGGTGGGCACGAGGACGAGCGCGCGCGCCCCGGATCCGGCCACCGGTCCCCGGCTCCCGCCTTCTCTTGTCAATCGGTCGAGCAACGGCAGCGCGAAGGCGGCGGTCTTGCCCGTGCCCGTCGCAGCCTGCGCCACGAGGTCGCGTCCTTCGAGCAGCGAGGGGATCGCCTCGCGTTGAATGGGCGTGGGCTCTTCGTATCCGAGGGCGGCGACGGCCGCGACGAGTGGACCAGCCAACCCAAGCGAGGCAAACCCCGGAACCGGTGGATCCTCTGGGCTGACTTTCATCTGCCCATCTTATGAGGTTCCGAACCTGCGGCGTCGCAGGTGGCCAACGGCAGCGCTCCGAGAGCCTGAGGCGAAAGAAGAGCCTGAGGGGAAATAGGGAAGGCCACGACGGGCGCACGCTGTGTGTGTTCACCCGTGCGTGGCCTTCGACGTCGGCAAGCCGCGACGACGTGCGGCGCGGACCTTACGAAGACACCTCGACGATCAACGGCAGGCGGGATGACCGCAGTCGCAGCGTAGCTCGGTGATGTCGCCCTTCGTCTGGCAATTCGCGCTGCAATACTTGCCGAACTCACCGCCTTTCTCGACTTGGCATCCACAGGATGGATGTGCGCACTTCTCGGGCATGACGACCTCCATATGAGCGCAGATACGTGCTGGCTCAAGGCTCCTATTCTGGCCTGCGCGCGCTTGGCGGTCCAACTCTGAGTACCGAGCTCAGCCGGAGCGAAGCGGCGGAGCGCCGTCAAAACGTTCTCCTCGCCACCCACTCGCGATAGAGCGAGTCGCTGACGAGGTAGCGCGCGTCTTCCTTCATCACGATGTCCTGCCGCACGAGTGCGGCGAGCGCAGACTGGACGCTGGACGCGCCGGCGAGCCGATGGCGAGAGCGAACCTCGGCAGCCAGGAGCTCGCGGCCGTTCTCGAGGACGAGCGCGCGCAGGACCGCGCGTTGCGCGAGCGTGAGCCGCTGCCACGATTCCTCGAAGACCGTGTGTTGCTCGTCGAGAAGCCGGGTCAGCGTGAGATGCAGATCCTCGAGCCCCGCCATCCTCCGCCCCGCCGCCTTGACATCGTCCCATGTCTCGTGGGCGAGACGTTGGACGTCGTAGGGGACGTTCTCGCCCAGCTCGACGATGGCGGTGCCGAGCCCGTCTTCCGTGCGAATGCCGCTGGCGACGAAGCGCGCTTCGACGAACGCGGCGAACAGCCGCTCGTCGATCTTCTCGAGCCGCATCACTGGACCGGCCTTGTAGAACGGTCGCCGCGGGCCGAGCATCCGCTCCATGAGCGACGGCTCGGAGCCGGCAAAGACATAGCCGACGGCGCGCTGATCCTGCACGGCGGCGCGGAGCGCGTGCTCGACGCTGCCGCCGTCGAAGGCGGCGATGGTCTGGAACTCGTCGAGGGCGATCGCCATTCGTTGTCGCCGAGCGGCAGCGATGCGGCCCGGAAGGGCGAACACCTCCGCCGCGAGCCTGGCCGCATCGCGCGCCGTGCGCACCGTCGGAAAGGCGAGCGCGAATCGGGACGGCCCGCGCGGCTGTGCGTCGAAGCGAAGCTCGGGCCTCACTGCCTGCAGCAGCTCCGTCGTCCAACGACGAAGGCGCCCTGCGGGTGTGTCCGCGCTCACGAGCGCGCGGGCATACGCTTCGAGGAACCCCACGTACGAGCTCGACGCGGCCACGGTCACCTCGACCGTCAGCACACGGTCGGCCGCGAGCCCCTTCATGACGTCGCGGATGAGGGACGACTTGCCGTATCGTCGCGGTGAGATGAGAAAGATCTTCTGGCCGGCGGCCAGGTCGCGACCGAGCCGCGCGCGCTCGTGCTCGCGATCGGCAAACGCACCCGACGACACGATCTCACCGTAGACGAACGGATTCGCAGAGGCCATTACGCTATTATACGTAATGACTACGTGGAACAGCGTAATGAGCTTCGGCGGCGCGCGGCCCGCCTGCGTTCGCCCGCTAGCAGAAACTACGGCGGGGTCTCGCCGAAGCGGCCGTTGGCCGCGAAGGCGGACAGGCGGCAGGCGGTTGATTCAACTGTCGAGTCTTCGCCGGCTCATCCAGCAATCTTGTCATCGCGGGAACGACGACATCCGTGTAGAGTTCGGCGGAACCCGACACCAAAGTCGACGCGCGCGAATGACGTCGCCCCCCCAACGCCTCCCTACGCTTCGAGGTCACGATGAACGATCGACGGCTCCAGGTTCGCGGCAATCTCGCGAGGGACTACCAGGACATGCTGACGCCGGAGGTGCTCACGGCACTCTCGGCGCTGGCCGAGCTCGACGACGACCGCAAGGCTCTGATGCGGGCCAGGATCGATCGGCGAGCGGCGCGCGCCCGGGATGGTCGGGGTCTTCAGTTTCTCGATCCCGCAACGGTCATCCCTCGCACAACTCTCACGGGTCAGGATGCACGGGCCGGTGCGTTCAGCGGTGCGGAGATTCCCGGCGACCTGCGGCGGCAGTGGATCCAGGGCACCGGGCCCGCCGCGCGGCCAAACGCACCGGTCGCCACGAGCCTGCGCAACGTCGCCTACGCGCTCCTCTCGGGCGCGGATGGGTGGATGTTCGACGGAGAAGATGCGCTCGGGCAGATCTCGACCATGTCGCTCGACAATCAGCGGAATCTGAAACTGGCCATCCACCGCGATTCGATCTTCCTGGAGGTGGTCGAGCAGGTCGCCGTGGAGATGAACGAGTGGGCCCAAGGCTTTCTCCACCGACCCATCATCGACGATGCGGTCAGCCAACTGGATTTCACCACCAAGATCTTCCGCGCACGCGGACTGCACCTGGACGACCGGCAGATTCGCCACGCGAGCGGCGCCGGCCTTTCCGCGTCCATCGTCGATGTGACGCTCTACATCGTCCACAACCACGAGGCACTGCGGCGATCGGGGGCATCGCGGGTCTTGTACCTGCCGAAGATCCAGACGGCCGAAGAGGCGGCGCTGTGGAACGACATCCTGACGGCACTCGAACAGCACCTCGGCCTTTCCATTGGCGAGATCAAGACGTACGTGCTCGTCGAGCAGATCGAAGCCTGTTTCCAGTTGATGGAGATTCGTGCCGCATTGGGTGCCCGCTTCGTCGGGTTCAATACGGGGCGGTGGGACTACATCAACAGCGTGTCCGACGCGTTGGCCTGGGACCCTGGATTCATCAATCCGAATATCGATGCCGTGACGATGACCTACGGCTACATGCGACACTACGAAGATCGGGTGCGTCGGGCGGTCAATACGCCCGATCGCGACGGACGCTGTGCGCTGTGGCAGGGAGGGATGGAACCAAATATCCCGGTCGGCTCCGAGGCCGGAGTCGCTGCGGGAATGGCGAGAGCGATTGCCGGCGCCGAGCGCGAGCAGCGCGAAGGGGCGAGCGGTAAGTGGGTCGCTCATTGGAAGATGGTGCACATCGTCCGGCCCGTCTGGGAGCGTGTGGGCCAAGACAATCAGCTCGGGCGATCGTTCCCCTCGCTCACCTATACACAGGAGGATGCAGACGGCCTCGTGCTGCTCGAACCGGCTCCGCGCACCGTTCGCGGAGCGCGCGACCTCTTGAGCGTCGCCCTGCAGTACGGCAACGCCTTCGGCCAGGGTCTGCAGGCAGCCGCCCTCAAACCCGCAGACTTCTTCGGCGATGACGATGTGTTGTATCTCATGGAAGATATGGCAACCGGTGAGATCCGGCTCAGTATTCTCTGGGAATGGCTGCACAAGCACGCGCCACTGACGGCGGCGGCCGAGACGGGTGTCGGCGCGAAGACGGAAAACGTTTTCACGGCGGAGCTCTTCTCACAGCTCCTCGCGGAGGAGTACGAGAAGCTCCAAGCCGCGAGCAATCGTGATGTGCACGACGTTTCGAAAGGCACGACGCTGCCGATCGCGCGTGAAATTGTCGAGACCTACGTCACCACTGACGTCAAGCTGCCGTGGTACATCGATCTGCTCAACATCACGCTCGGCAATCACGATCTAGCGGAAGCGAAACGGCGGATTCGCGTCATGGAAGAGACATTCCGCCGAGATGGCACACGGATCACCGAGAACCTGGATTTCGCCTGACATGCAAGCCTATGAGGACAACCGCTTGCCGCCTTCGCGGCCAAGGCGCCGCTTCCGCCTTCGCCGGGCCGCCTGCCGACAAGACGTGCAGTAACACACAGCCGAGGAGGAGACCATGGAGAGCGTGATTTCCGGACTACTCGAAGATTTCGAAGCGGGGAAGATGACGCGCCGGCAGCTCATTCAAAGCCTGGCCATGGCAGCCCTCACGCCCGCCGCGGTTGCGGCACAGCCGGAAGCGTCGGCCACGGCCACGCGCAGTGCATGGAAGACCGTGTGTCTCGACCACATCTCGTATGCGGTCACCGACTACAAGCGGAGCGCCGCGTTCTACCGGGATCTGATGGGATGGACGATTCACAACGACAACGGCACCAATCAGGCGACGCTCGACATCGGCGAGGGCATCGGCACCATCATTATCCGCAACACCCGGCCGCGGGCGGACGCTCCGGCGCAG
>JAIVJN010000183.1 GCA_020200025.1 Acidobacteriota bacterium
GAGTTGGCGTCAACCTTCGCGCAACAGGTTTCGTCAGATTTGATTGAATATCGGATTCTACATACATAGGATCCGGCTGATGCTGACCTATCAGACCGCCCTCGTTCTCGAGGCGCTCGCCGCCGGTCGCCATTACGGGTGGGACATCATGGACGCCACGGACCTGCCGAGCGGCACGGTGTACCCCATCCTTCGCCGCATCGAAGAGGAAGGCTTGGTGCGCGCGCGCTGGGAGAAGGAGAGCGAGGCTCGCCGAGAGCAGCGCCCGGCGCGCCGTTATTACGAGCTCACACCCGCCGGCGTCACACGGCTCGGCGAAGCACGCGCCAGATTCCGCGCCATGACCGCGCTTGGCGCGCGGATGCAGCGCAGGTGGAAGCCCGCGTGATTCACCACCTGTCCCTTGCCGCGCTTCGCCTCATTGCCCGACTGGTCCCGTGCGTCGACCGCGCGAGGTGGCTGCGCGAGTGGGAGGCCGAGCTTCACAGCCGCCGGACACGACTAGCCGCCCGCAACGCTCTCACCCGACAACAGGAGTTCGACATGTTTCGACGCGTTCTCGGATCGTTTCACGACGCTGCCTGGTTCCGCCGCCAGTTCACACGCGATGCCGACCTCGTCCAGGACATACGGTACGGCGCGCGCCTGCTCCGCCGTAACCCAGGCTTCGCGATATTGACGGTCGCGGTGCTGGCGCTCGGCATGGGGGCGACGACCGGAATTTTCAGCATCGTCGACGCGTTGCTCGTCCGTCAGCTGCCCTATCGCGACCCCGAGCGGATGGTCTTGCTGTTCGAAGCGCCCACTGCGAACCCGGCCGCCGCCGAAGGCGTGTCACCGGCCAACTTCCTGGACTGGAAGGCGCAGGTGCAAACGCTCGAGTTTCTGACCGCCGCCGAACCCTTTGGCTACACCTACACCAGTGGCGACGAGCCTCAGTCCATCCCCGGTATGCGCGTCAGCAGCGGCTTCTTCGAGAGCTTCGGCATGAATGCACTGTACGGTCGGACCTTCACTCCCGAGGAGTACACAGCCGGACGCAATCTGGTCGCCGTACTCAGCTTTGGAACATGGACGGACCGCTTTGGCGCCGATCGTGGCATCGTGGGCCGCGTTATTCGACTCAATAGGCAACCGCACACAATCGTGGGTGTTATGCCGCCAGCCTTCGCGCCGCGGCTGCTGGTCACCTTCAGCGAACGAGGCATCTGGACCCCCAAGATCTGGGGAGAGACCGAGCAGCGCATACGCGGTGCTCGCTACTACAACGCGCTAGCGAAACTCAAACCCGGCGTGACGATCCAGCAAGCGCAGGCAGAGCTCGATGGCATCGCCGAACGTCTCGCGCAGCAGTATCCGCGCACCAACAGCGGCCAGACGATTCAGCTCGTCTCCCTTCGCGACCACATCGCGGGCGACTTGCGTCCATCGCTCGGTCTGCTCTCCGGCGCCGTCGTCTTGCTCCTCCTGATTGCGACGGCCAACACCGCAAATCTCCTGATGGCGCACGCCTCGGCGCGCGCGCGTGAGATTGCCGTGCGGAACGCGATTGGTGCCAATAGAAACAGGCTCGTGCGTCAATTGCTGGCCGAGACGTTGACAATCGCCGCCTTCGGATGCCTGCTCGGGTTTTTGGTCGCCTATGGCACGGTCCGCATCATCATCTCGCTGGCACCGCCCGACATTCCCGGTCTGGTCGCGGTCGGCGTAAATGGGAGGGTTCTGCTCTTTTCAGGATCGTTGACGTGTGTTGTCGCCCTCTTCGTGGGTGTCATTCCCGCCTGGAGGGTCAGCGGTTGGCGATGCTTCGCGCCGCTCACCGGCCACGCCAGCGACCATGCCAGGGTGGCGCCGAGACAACGCGGTCGCGCGGTCTTCGTCGTTGCCGAATTAGCGCTGGCGCTCACGCTGCTGACAGGCGGCGGCCTGCTGCTCCGCAGCTTCTCGCGCCTGCTGGACACGAGTCCGGGATTTTCTCCTGAAGGCGTTGCCGCCCTTCAGATCTTCCTGCCGTCGACGGACGGCACGCCGGCGCAGCGTGTCGCGTTGTTGCACCAGGTCATCGATCGGATGCGAAGTGTACCGGGGGTGTTAGACGCTGGTGCGGCATCGGTGATTCCTTTTCTCAATACGACGGGAGGTAGTTCGAACGCGATCGTCATCGAGGGGCGCCCCGCGCCAGCCAGTGGCGACGAGCCGAGCGCCATGGTCACCGTTGCGACACCAGGCTACTTTCCGACCATGCGGATCCCACTGCTCGATGGTCGGATGCTGAGCGATCACGATGACGCAGACCGCGCGCCGGTAGTATTGGTGTCGCGTGCGTTCGCCGAGCGACACTGGCGTGAAGCATCGCCCATCGGCCAGCGGATCCGATTCACGGCTTCGGGCAGTCCGCTCATCGCCGAAATCGTCGGTGTGGTCGGAGATACTCGCCAAGACGCACTCGACGTCCCCGGTCCACCGGCGGTCTTTTGATTCTCGCATTCGCTGTGCTCGCTGTGACACTGGCTGCCACAGGTTTGTACGGAGTGATGAGCCTCCTCTCGACCCAGCGCACGAAAGAGTTCGGATTGCGATTGGCGCTGGGCGCCGATCGAACTGAGATTCTTCGAATGGTGCTGCGCCAAGGGGCCATGATGATCGCGATTGGCGTCGCCATCGGGCTGGCAGGGTCGTTGATGATGGGTCAGGTGCTGCGGCGCTTCCTGTTTGGCATCGGGCCGAATGATCCCTGGACTCTGACAGCAGTTTCCGTGGTGCTAGGTGCGACCGGCGCCACTGCGTGCTTGTTGCCGGCGATGCGAGCAACTCGTGTCAGTCCGCTTGTGGCATTGCGGAGCGAATAACGGCTCAAGATTCGGACCGTAATGTTCGCATCCTGTCCTACGCAACCTCTTCGAGCCTTCGAGGCGCTTGAGCCACTCGTCAGCCTGGGCATCACCAGCGTCAACGTGGCTGGTGTGAGGCCGGATGGCCTGCCGCTGGTGAGGCGGTTGTATGAGCAGTATGGCGCCGAGCTGCCGCGCATGACCGTGCAGCTTCGCGTCAGCCCGGGGTTCGATTCGCATGACGATCCGGAGGTCGGGGTGAAGGCATCGATCGCCGAGATCGAAGCGATCGGCGATCCCCCAAAATACTTCACCAGCGACAAGCTGAAGATGGGCGCGGTGAAGATGAGCATCGACGGTGGCCTCAGCGCGCCGATCTTCTGGTCGCTCAAGCCGTACGAGAACCGTCCTGGATTCTACGGTGAGCAGCGCATTCCCGACTCCGCGTTCGCACGCGTCGCGCGCCGCGCGCACGACCTCGGCTGGCAGCTTAGCATCCACACGATGGGCGATGCGGCGACCGTCATGGTCGTCAACGAACTGGAGAAGATCCCCCAAGAGAGGACACGGTGAAGAAGATGGCGCGGCTGCAAATCATGGTCGCGAGCCAGCCGGGATTCCTGCTGGGGCTAGGAGCGTTTGCAGACGAAGCGCGCGAGCCCGACCGCGAGGCCACGCAGCAGCCGTCTCGATCGCTGTTGAAGCACGGCGTCCGCGTATCGTACGGCTCGGATGCGGGGCCGTACGGGCCAATCGCCGGGCTCTATGCCGCAGTGACGCGCCGCGGCTGGAACGGCGTCGTGCATGGGCGCGAGGAGGGCGTCACGATCCAGGGGGCGATCCGGATGTACACCTTCGAGCCGGCCCATTTCACCTTCGATGAGGCGACGCGCGGCAGCATCGACGGTAGGAAAGGTGGCAGACTTCGTCGTCCTTGACGCCGATCTGCTGTCGGTGGCCCCCCGAGCGCATCCAGGCCGTGGGCGCCATCTGACACCGACGCCGACCATCAGTCTTCGCATCGCTTACCCACCTTCCGAGATGTCTGGTCGCGGGGCTCGGGTGGACGTTCGGAGTCTAACGAGGATGGCATCAGACTACCTGGCCAAGTTCGCCCTGGTCGGACCCGACCTCTTTTTCGGGTCAGGCTTGCCGCAAGGCCACGATTGGATCGACGCGCAGGGCGCGGCGCGTGGGCAGCCATGTGGCGACGAGCGAGACGATGGTCAGTACGGCAATCACCACGGCAAACGTGGCGACATCGGTGGCGACGACGCCGAAGAGCAGGCCTGCGAGCGATTGCGCGAAGACTAGTGCCAGGATGGTGCCGGCGGCGAGCCCGATGGCGGTCAACTTCGCGCTCTGCGCGAATACGAGGCGGGTGACGCCATGTGTGGTGGCGCCCAGCGCGACGCGAACGCCGATCTCCCTGGCACGCTGGGTCACCGAGTAGCTGAGCACGCCGTGGATGCCGATGGCTGCCAGCAGCAGCGCCAAGCCCGCGAACAGCCCAAGCAGCAGCGCGAGGAAGCGTTGTTCGGCCGTTGACTGCGACAACGTCTGCGCGAGCGGTTCCACGCCGAAGACTGCGAGGCCGGCGTCGACTTCGGCGATCGCGCTGCGAACCGCGCCCGCGACCGCGGCAGGATCACCCGACGTGCGAACGAGCACGGCTTCCGCGCCATTGGCCGACGGCGCCTGCGCGAGCGGCACATAGGCGGCGATTGGGGTCGGTTCGTGGACTCCGTGGACGCGCTCGTCGGCGAGGATCCCGACGATCGTGCGGTTCGATCCCCAGAACGCAACCTGATGGCCGAGCGCACCGCCCGTGGGGAAGAATCTGTCGGCTGCGGTTTTGTTGAGCAGCACGACGGCCGGCGCGCGGGTCTGGTCGCGGTCGTCGAGCAAGCGTCCACTCACGAGGGCGACGCGCATCACGCCGAAATACGACGGTGTCACGCGGCGAATCGACATCTCAGGGAAATCGCGCGACTCGGTCTCTCGACCGACGATCGTGAACGAATTCGTAAAGCCCGCATCGAGCGGATGATTCCCGGCGAGTGCGACGGCTTCGACGCCAGGCAACGCTGCCACCCGCGCGCTGAGGGCGGCGTTGAAGCGGTGCATCTCCGTGAAGTTCGGCCATACCTTGAAGTCCACAGGATACCGCGTCGGCGGCAGTTGGAACTCCGCCTTGAGCACACCCGCTGCATCGAAGCCAGGATCAACGTGCTGCAGGTGCCAGAAGCTTTTCATCAGCAACCCGGCACCGCTCACGAGGACGACGGCAAATGCGATCTCGGCGATGACGAGTGCCGATCGCGCAACGCGCCCCTGGCGTCCTCCTGTCGCGCCGCGAGCGTCCTCTGCGTTGAGAGCCCCGCGGAGGTCGGTTCGACGCGCCTGCAGGAGCGGCACCAGCCCGAACGCAAAAGCTGCAACGACGGCGATGAGCAGTGTCGCGGCCAGCACACGCAGGTCGATCGCAGCCGTCGCGAGTCGCGGCACCTCGGGCGGGGCGATCAACACGAGTGCGCGGAGCGCACCAAACGCGAGACCGACGCCGAGCCCTGCTGCGATCAGCGTCAGCAGCGCATTTTCGACGGCGAACTGCCGGGCCAGCCGCCCGGTCTCTGCGCCCAGCGCCGAGCGCACGGCCACCTCGCGCACCCGGGCCGTGCCACGCGCGAGCAGCAGATGCGCCACATTCACGCACGCGACCAGCAGCACGAGGCCCACGCCGGCAAGCAGCACCATCAGCGCCGGCTGGATGGGGCCGAAAATCACCTGCAGCAACGGCTCGATAAACACGCCTCGCGCCTTGTTGACGGGGAACTGCCGTTCGAGATCCGCGGCGATGCCGGAGAGTTCTTCCTGGGCTGCGGCAAGTGATGCACCAGGCGCGAGGTGTCCCACGAGAAGCATCGGGTGGGTATCGCGAGGCAGGCTGTGGCTGTCCGCCTGGAGCGGCGACCATATGTCCACCTCGGTGCGCGGATCGCGGTCCGCAAAGCCACGGCCGTACTCGGACGCCTCGAGCATCTGCAGCACGCCGAAGTCGGCGGCGCTCGGAACGACGCCGACGACTGTCTGGAGCCGATCGTCGAGCCGCAGTGTGCGTCCGCTCACATTCGGATCGCGCAGAAAAGCCCGTTCCCAGAGCCGCTCGCTGATCAGCACCACTTGCGGCCCGCCGACGCGCTCGTCGTCAGGCAAGAAGCCGCGGCCGACGAGGGGCCGTATGCTGAGCATCGGAAGAAAGTCGGCGGAAACCGTCAACGACGCGACGCGGGTCGGATCGCCGCGATCGGGCGTGAGATTGGTCTCTCCTGCGACGAGGGCCGCCAGCCGGTCGACGGTGCGGCTCCGCTGCTGGAAGTCGCGAAAGTCGGGATAGGACGCCGGCTCGCGCGACGTGCCGCTGTCCCGATCCGTCTCCCACACCACCAGGAGCCGATCCGGCTCAGCGAACGAAACCGGCCGAAGCAGAACGGCATCCACGACGCTGAGAATCGCCGTCGTCATGCCGATCCCAAGCGTGAGCGTCAGGATTGCAGCCGCCGAAAAGCCGGGATTGCGTGCGATCAGCCGGAATGCGAAACGGATATCGGCTAGCATGGAGATCTCCTGACAGCGCACTTGAGCAGACGCCTCGAGTCACCCAAAAGGTTGGCTGCGAATAGAAGGTTCGCCTGCAAGGCGCGGGCTTCAGACACTATGCGGCGCTCCGCAGCGAGCTCACCAGGCTCATCCATCTGATGAGTCGTTCCAACTCGCACGTGTCGGACGGCTACATCAACGGTAGCCAAACACTAGCGGGAAAACGACGACCACAAACGCCGCCCACCCAGCGTACACGGGCAGGTAGGCGATCTGCCATTGCTCCAGGGCGGCAAACGAGCCGAGGTCACGTAGAAAACGCGCATAGAGCCGGGCCGTCCAAGTCAGATTGACCAGCAAAATGAGAT
>JAIVJN010000414.1 GCA_020200025.1 Acidobacteriota bacterium
GAGCTGGAGCCCGGCTCGAACGAAGTGTTCGTCGCCAGGAGGCCAAGCGCCGCTCAGTGAGGCCGAGGAGCCGGTTGCTAAGTTGACGACCCATCATCATGTCTCAACTGGTCGTTGGGTGGACCGCGTTCGCCCCCGCCTTTCGTCCCAGCCGTTTGCCATTGAGAAACGGCAGTCGAAGCTTTAGACTCCCGACCGCCAGCAAATTCATCGGTCGGTCGACACGACTCTCCCCGGTCGGTCGACTTGGATTCGGTAGACGTTCCTGACTCGTAGGAGCGCGCGATGCCCCGTTTGACCGTCTCAGCGACGCTCGTCTCCTTGACCTTGCTCACGAGCCTGTGGCCCGGTGTCGGTGCCCGTGATGAGCGGCAGTCTGCCGACACGCCCGCCGTGCGCGACGAGGGGCAACCGTGGGATACCACGCTCGCTCGCGGCACCACGCGCGAGATCGACTTCACGACGAGTGAAGGGACATGGATGTCCGTGGACCTCTCGCCCGACGCGCGGTGGGTGGTGTTCGATCTGCTGGGGCACATCTACCGAGTACGAGTGGAGGGCGGTGAAGCCGAGTGCCTGACCGCCTCGAGCGGGGTTGCCATCAACATGCACCCTCGATGGTCACCCGACGGGCGAGCCATTGCGTTCATCTCGGACCGCCAGGGTCAAACGAATCTCTGGGTGATGGATGCCGACGGCGGCAACCCCCGCGGTGTGTTTCTCAATAAGGACATCCGCAGCTCGGAGCCATCTTGGAGCGCTGATGGTCGCTTCATCCTGGTTCGGCGCACTGACGTGCGCCCTGAAGAAAACGGCCGTACGGCGCCAGGCATCTGGATGCACGCGCGCGAAGGCGGCGAAGGGGTTGAGCTCGTCGGCCGGGACGTGCGTGCCGCGAGCTGGCCCTCTCCCTCGGCCGACGGCCGCTACATCTATTTCCAAATGACCACGGCACCGCCCGCCACATGGTCGGGTCGTGCGGATGTCATGCAGGGCGGCCGGCAGATTCGCCGCCTCGATCTCCGCACCGGGAAGATTGTCGAGATCACGTCGGGCGAGTCGGTCCAGCAAGGGCAGAGCTCGAGCGGCGGCGGTGTGGCGCCGGAGGTCTCGCCTGACGGGCACTGGCTCGCCTTTGCGCGGCGCATTCCCGACGGGACGATTTCACACGAGGGGCTCAAGTTCGGTCCGCGCACGGCGCTGTGGCTGCGCAATCTGGAATCGGGCGCCGAACGGCTGCTCATGGACCCGATCGAAGTGGACATGGCCGAAGGCATGAAGGTGTCGCGCGATCTCCCCGGCTACAGTTGGGCACGCGATGGCAAGTCGCTGGTGATCGCCCAAGGCGGCAGAATCCGCCGCGTCGAGGTCGAGTCCGGTCAGGTGTCGACGATTCCTTTTACCGCGCGCGTCCGCCGCACGATTTCGGAGATGGCGGGCAAGCCGTTCGATCTCGCGAGCCCCACCTTCACCGTGAAGTTTCCCCGTTGGGCGACCTCCTCTCCGGACGGCCGTCGACTCGCCTTCCAGGCCGTGGGCCGGATCTACGTCATGGATGTCCCGTCGGGAACACCGCGCCGGCTGGTGACCGACGGGTTCGAACCGTTCGAGATGTCGCCGACCTGGTCGCCGGACGGCAGATGGATCGCGTTCGCGAGTTGGGCGGATCAAGACCTCGGACACTTGTGGAAGGTGCCGGCCGAAGGCGGCACGCCGCAACGGCTCACGCAAACGGCCGGCGAGTTCCTCAATACGATCTGGAGCCCGGACGGGAAGACGATCGTGGCGACACGCGGCTCGGGCGCCACCGCACATGGTCGGACCGTTGCCTCGAACCTGTTCTACAGCTTGGTGCAGGTCCCCGCCGATGGCGGCCCGGCAACCGTGATCACGACGGTCAATCGTCCCTACATGGCCGGCCGGCCGCTCATGCCGCGGCGGCCAATCGTGCAAGCGTTCTTCGGGCCCGAGGGACGGCTCTTCTATCCCGAGACGTTCGAGCCGCGGCGCGATGAGAGCGACGACTATACCGAGATCGTGTCGGTCGCGCTCGACGGCGCCGATCGCCGCGTGCACCTCATGCTGGACGATGCGGATGAGGCGGCTGTGTCACCCGATGGCAGGTGGCTCGCGTTCCAGGAGGGTGACAACGTTTACGTCACGCCGTTTCCGATGATCGGAACCGGTGCGACCAAGGTGCAGATCGACAAGCGCCGCGGCCGCTTACCCGTCACCCAGGTCAGCACGGAAGGTGGTCTGTTCCCTCGCTGGCGCAACGAGACCACGCTCGAATTCACGAGCGGACCGCGCCACTACGCGTGGGACGCGACCACTACGAAGACCACCGAGACGCCGCTTCGCCTCGAGCTCCCGCGCGCGATCGCCAAGGGGAGCGTGGCCTTGACCGGCGCGCGTCTCCTGCTCATGGAAGGGACGCGCACCCTCGAGCGCGGCACGGTGGTGATCAAAGACGGGCGTCTGGCGTGTATCGGCCAGTGCCAGACGACGGGCGTCGACCGCGTCATCGATGCCAAAGGCAAGACGATCATGCCCGGGCTCATCGACATGCACGCGCACCACCACCGCGACCACGAGGGTGTGCTGCCCAAGAAGAACTGGGAGTCGGCCATCTACATGGCCTACGGCGTGACGACCACGCTCGACAATTCGATGTGGTCGGGCCATGTCTTTCCGCAAGGCGAGCTGATCGAGGCGGGCGCTGTGATCGGTCCCCGCACCTACACCACGGGCGATCCGTTGTACTCGGGAGATGGCGCGCGCCAGAATGAGATCACGAGCTATGCGGTGGCCGAAGAGAACGTTGCCCGCTTGCAGTCGTGGGGCGCGGTCACCCTCAAACAGTACATGCAGCCACGTCGCGACCAGCGTCAGTGGATCGCGGACGTCGCGCGAAAACAGGGCTTACGCGTCACCGCCGAGGGCGGCGAGCTCGAGTACAACCTCGGCATGATCATGGACGGCCAGACCGGGTGGGAGCATCCCATGCCCTACATGCCGCTCTACGCGGACGCGGCGCAGTTCTTCGGCAAGGCCGGGGCAGCTGCGTCGATTCACGCCGTGGCGGATGCTCATTCCTGGAACGAGGCGGCGAATGCTGCGGCCTGCCACCGACTACAGCTTTCCGCTCCTCGCCCGCGGTCTGCGCAACGTCGTGGCCCACGGCGGGTATGGAGCGATCGGGTCGCATGGTCAGCAGCACGGCCTCGGCTCGCACTGGGAGACCTGGGCCGCGGCGGCGGGGATGGGCAATCACGAGGCGCTCGCTGTGGCGACATTGCACGGAGCGCGATTCCTCGGCTTGGAGCGCGAGCTCGGATCGCTCACGTCCGGCAAGCTGGCCGATCTCATCGTGCTCAACTCGAACCCGCTCGAGAACATTCGTAACACCGCCGACATCAAATTCGTCGTCAAAGGCGGCACCATCTGGGATGCGGCCACGCTCGACCAAGTGTGGCCGCGGCAGGTTCCCTTCGGCGACTACTACTGGGTGAATCCCGACGCGCTCAGAAGCGACGATCGGCCGACCGATTGGCACGACAAGAAGCGCGCGACGTCCATCGACCAGCAAGGGCGGCCATAGGGAGCGGGAGCAGAAAGTCGGAAGTCGGAAGGCAGAAGGCAGAAAGAGCCAGTAGTCGGCAAGCGGCAAGCGGCAAACGACAGTCGGCCCGCTTCCGCTCGCTTCCCGATGGCCTGCGGCCGCGAAGGCGGACACACTGAAAGGGCGACCATGCACAAGCTCGCCATTGTCTCTCTCAGCTTTTCGATCGCCGTGTCGTCTGGTGCGTGTGCCCGGCAGCAGCAGGAAGCAGGGACGCTTCAGGCTGCCGCTGCGGCACTCGGCACCAACGAGCTGCGATCCATCGAGTATTCGGGAAGCGGGAAGTGGTTCCAGTTCGGTCAAGCGCCGGACCCCGCCGGGCCCTGGCCGGCGTTCAATGTGAGCAGCTTTACGGCCAGCATCAACTTCGAAGCGCCCGCGGCGCGAGTCCAGATGGAGCGCATCCAGGTGGTCGAGCCCGATCGGACTCGGCCGGCCCCGGTTCAGCAGCGCCCGGTTCAGGTTGTCAGCGGCGCGCATGCGTGGAACATGTCCCCTCCGCCAGGCGCCGCGCCTGGCACCGCCCCGGCGCCGCAGCCGCAGCCTGCGGCCGTCGAAGAGCGGACGATTGAGATCTGGACGACGCCGCACGGGTTTCTCAAGGCAGCAGCGGCGAACAACGCGACGTCCCAACCTGCGAGCGACGGATCCGAGATCTCGTTCACGATGGGAAAGCACCGATACGTGGGGCGGATCAATGCGCAGAATCAGGTCGAGCGCGTTCAGACCTGGATCGACAATACGGTTCTCGGCGACACGCCCATTGAAATCAGCTACTCCGACTATCGCGACTTCAACGGCGTGATGTTTCCGGCCAGGATCGCACGAGCCCAAGGCGGGCATCCCGTGCTCGACCTGACGGTGTCAGCGGTCACTGCCAATGCGCCCGTCGATATCCAGGTTCCTGATCAAGTGCGCGACTTCACGCCACCGGCCGTGAACGTCGAGATGGAAAAGCTCGCCACGGGCGTCTACTACGTCAAGGGCGGCAGCCATCACAGCGTCGCCATCGACCAGCGCGACCACATCGTCGTCGTCGAGGCGCCGCAGGACGAAGCCCGTTCGCTGGCCGTCATCGCCGCGGTCAAGGAGACGATTCCCAACAAGCCGATCCGCTACGTGATCAACTCGCACGTCCATTTCGACCACTCGGGTGGGCTCCGCACGTACGTGGCGGAGGGTGCCACGGTCGTGACGCATCAGATGAACAGGCCGTACTACGAGCGGGCCTGGGCGGCGCCGCGCACGCTCAATCCCGACAAACTGGCGCAGGCAAGCGGGAGCACCGCCACGTTCGAGACCTTCGCGGAGAAGCACGTGCTCACCGACGGTCGTCGAGTCATCGAAGTCCATCCGATGGTCGGCAATGGCCACAACGACGCGTTCGCGATGGTGTACCTCCCCACGGAAAAGATTTTGATTGAGGTGGACGCGTGGGCTCCCGCGGCTCCGAACGCGCCGGCGCCCAGCGCGCCCAGCCCCTTCGCCGTCAACCTGTACGAGAACATCCGCCGGCTGAAATTGGACGTTCGTCAGATTGCCGCGCTGCATGGCCCGCGCGTCGCGACGCTGAAGGACCTCCAGTCTGCGGTCGGCGCGACCAACACCAGCAGCACGCACTGATCGCGTCCGGTGCCTCTTTGGTGCCGACCGCGTCTCGTGCGCGCGGGGCGCACAGACGGTGGCATCCCGCTGCACGAGGTGTGATGGCAAAGTCAGACCGCACCTGCGCTCATCGAAGCGGTGACATCGATCAAGGAAGCCAACGAGCGAGTGTGTGAGGAATGTGTCAAGACCCATGCTCGCTGGGTACACCTACGGACGTGCCAGGAGTGCGGCGTCACGTTGTGCTGCGACTCGTCGCCGAACAAGCACGCCAGCAAGCACGCACGAACGTCACGCCATCCCGTCGTCGCATCGGCCGAACCCGGCGAGCAGTGGCTGTACTGTTTCGTTGACGACGCGTCTGCGCAGTATTAGCTCCGCGGTGGGGAGACTTGCATGAATGAGCAACGAACGCTCTCGCGGTGACACGCTTTTCGGGTCGGCCGGCGCCCCGGCACCCGGGAGGCGTGCCGAACTTGCCAGACGAAGTTGCGCGCGAGGCCTACTCGCACGAGGTGAGCAGCGCCGGGTTCTGGCCAGGCGGGGCGGCCGCCAGCTATCCCGCATTCTATTCCTACGCGTATCCGGCGCCGCCAGGGTATGCCACAGCGCCCGTTCGCCCGCAGGCAGCGTTCTTCAGTCCGGATCTGCAGGAATTCATCCTTCCCTATGATGTCGTGCGAACCGCCGCAGCGCCCGACGAGACGCTCCTCGAGTTCCTGCAGAGCACCTATGAAGCGGCCGCCGACAACGGACAGTGGGACCGCGCCGTACTCGAATGCGAGCCGGGGGTTCCGGGAATTCCGCGTGCGATTGCCCCGGACTGACGACCACGACCATCAGACGCCGCTCGATGAGTCGTGTCGTGCGATCTGGTCCGTGCATCCGGATCACGCTCGAGATTCGGCCAGCACAGCTCGACTTCGCGAGCGACCGCCTCGCTCGAATCGCGCGATCGTCTCAGGGCCGACAAGAAGGCCCACGCCTGGGTTGCCAGTCTTTCAGCCACCCTCTCTCGAGGAGTCGAATGGCCAACATCATCGGCGTGTCCGGAAGCCTGCGCCACGGGTCGTTCAATACCGCGCTCTTGCGGGCCGCGGCCACCAGCATGCCCGCCGGGTCCACGCTCGACATCCGCACGCTTCACGGCATTCCGTTGTTC
>JAIVJN010000415.1 GCA_020200025.1 Acidobacteriota bacterium
CCGTCGAGGCGGTGCGTGAAGGAGCGTTCGACTTCGTCAGCAAGCCGTTCAACATCACCGAGATCAAAAGCCTCGTCGACCGCGCATTGCAGCGAGCGCCGCGCCCACTACCCGCCGCCGTGGTCCGCGATGCGCTGCCGCCGGCGCTGCTTGGTCGAACGGCCGCGATGACGGCCGTCTACAAGCAGATTGCGCACGCGGCCGCGGCCGATGTGCCGGTGTTGATCATCGGCGAGAGCGGCACGGGCAAAGAGCTCGTGGCGCGCGCCGTTCATCAGCACAGCAATCGATCACTCCGTCCGTTTGTGCCCATCAACTGCGGTGCACTGACCGAGACGCTGCTCGAATCCGAGCTGTTCGGCCATGTCAAGGGGTCCTTCACGGGCGCCTTGGCCGACTCGAAGGGTGTGTTCCAGACCGCGCATACGGGAACGGTGTTTCTCGACGAGGTGGGCGAGATGTCCCCGGCGCTGCAGGTGAAGCTCCTGCGCACACTCCAGGAAGGAGAAGTGCGCGCCGTCGGCACGAGTCGGCCCGTGCAAGTCGATGTTCGCATCGTCGCCGCGACCAACGTCGACGTGGAGCGCGCGGTCGGCGAGGGCCATTTTCGGCAGGACCTCTACTATCGGCTCGGCGTGGTCGTCATCCATTTGCCGCCGCTGCGCGACCGGCGCGAGGACGTGCCCATTCTGGTCGAGCGCTTCCTCGGCGCGGCCTCGTCGAAGAACGGCAAACAAGTCGAGCTCTCGCCAGCGGCACTCGAGGCGCTCACCGCCTATCATTGGCCCGGAAACGTGCGCGAGCTCGAGAACACGATCGAGCGGCTGGTGGTCTTCAGCCGCCGATCGCGGATCGATCTCGTCGATCTGCCGCCCTCGGTGATGCCGCGTGCGCCGGCGCTCGAGAAGCGGCTCTTCGACGACTTGCCCACGCTCGACGAGATCGAGCGGCGCTACCTGATCCACGTGATCGAGCAGGTCAGCGGCAATCGCACACGCGCCGCCGAGGTGATGGGCATCGATCGACGAACGCTCTATCGAATGGCCGAGCGCTTCGGCGTGCCACTCAGGGAAGAGGGAAAGGAAGAGTAGGGCCTGGAGGGCCACAGGTTTGGAGACTATTTCTCGGTTTTCTCACCCCGTTTGATCCACTCGTCCCACCCGCCGAGCAGCACTTTGAGGTTCGGGATGCCGAGACCTTCCATCTCGGTTGCGGCGCGGGCGGCGCTCGATTCGTTCACGCACGCGCAGTAGAGGACGATTGTCCGCTTCTCTTTGCGCAGCTCCTCTTCCTGGGCGGATGACTGCCCGTACGGGATGTTCATGGCGCCCGGAATGTGGCCGCCCGCGAACTCCTGCATGTTGCGCACGTCGATGACGAGCACCTGCTTTTTCGCCATCAGGCTTTTGAGCTCATCGATCGACATCCGCGGCACATTGCGCACTGCCTGCGCCCCGGCCAGCGACACGCCGCCGACCAGCATCACGATCCCCGCGAGGAATCTGAATCTCGTCATGAAGTGCTCCCTTGACATCATCCACGAGCCCCATCTGCCTTCGCTCGCCGGACATCCGCGCGAGCTATGGCGGATAAAACCAGCCCACCGGCCCCAACTAACGAGCCGCTTTCGACCCCAGCCATCCCTGGCGAAACGCTTGCTGCTCGAGCGTGACGGGTGTCCCAACCTCTTCCGCAAGCACAATCTCCACGCGCTCGTCGGCGTCGAGCGTCACCTGCGTGTCCACGGTTTCGCCGCTGCGCCGCACGAATCGCAGCCCCACGCGGTCACCCGGCTTGTGCCGGCCGAGCACGGCGGCGAGCGAGCGATCCGATGTCAGCGGCGTGCCGTCGAGCACGACGAGCCGATCCTCCTCGGCCACACCGGCGCGATCGAGCGGCGAGTCGAACAGCACCACACCTTGCACCCGCGCGCCGGATTCACCGGAAAACGTCAGTTGCGCGCCGAGGAGCGCCGCCTTGTCGGCGTGTCGCGGCCGCGCGCTCAGTCCCGCCCGCGTGAGCAGGTGAGCATAGGCGGCAACGTCGTGGCCTTGAATGTACTTTGCGAAGAACTCCTCGGCAAAGGACGAGCTGCCGGCGACTTCGCCGAGGCGGGCCTTCAGATCGGCCATCGTATAGGGCGTCGCCACGAGACCGGCGATCTGCTGCCCCGGCTTGCCGTGCTTCTGCCAGAGCGAGCGCATGAAGTCGTCGAGGGTCACTTGTCCATTGCTTCGATCGCGCAGCGACAGGTCGAGCGCGAGTCCGATTGCCGCACCCCAGGTGTAATACGAGATGAAGGTGTTCGGCCACGCCGTGCGGTCCACCGACACCGCCGCGTCGACAAAGGGTGCGAGCCGGCTCATGTCCTCGGCGCTTCTGAAGGCTCGACCGGGGCTGGTCGTCACCGCGTTGATGAGATTCGCATAGCTCGCCAGCGTCGCTTCCAAAGGCACCAGCTTGGCGCGCTGCAGGATCAGATCGTCGTAGTAGCTCGTGAATCCTTCGCCGAGCCAGAGCTCGCCTGACATGTTGGCTTCGTCGAAATCAAAGGGCTCGAGCGCGCTCGATCGAATTCGCTCCATGTTCCAGGCATGGAAGAACTCGTGCGCGACCGTGCCGAGAAGTCCCGCTCGCTGATTCGGGCTTCTCAATGCCGCGGCGGCAGAAAGCACGGTGCTGTTGCGGTGCTCCATTCCGTCGCCGCTTGCCCAAGGCAGATAGTCGCAAAGAAATGTGTAGGAGCTGCCGTCGAACTGCGGCAGCTCACCGAAGATCGGCTGCGTCTCGCGCACAATGCGTCCAACGTCGGCGGCGAAGGCGTCGGCTTCGGCGTCGGTGCCGTCGTGGTGGAGCGCAATGCGAAACGTCGGCGATGTCGCCCGTTGTCCTCCTGACCCGACGGTAAACTCACGCAGCGTGAAGGCGGAGACCTCCGTGGGGCTGTCCATCAGATACTGCACGTTGGGGGCGGTGAAGGTGAACGGGTCGTCGGTGGGCAGGAGCTGCGTGGCGACGCGCCAGTTTCGTCCCGTCGGTGGCTCGAACCGCACCCGCGCCGGCCGGGCCTCGAGGCCGCCCGCCCACATCAATGCAGCCGGCATGTTGATGTGCGCGTGGGTGGAGTCGACGGCGAGGTAGGTGCCATCCACGCGATCGCCGTAGAGTCGGTAGCGGAGGACCACGGTGCCGTCATGGCCATCGACGGTCCATTGATGCAGGTTGGGACGCTCGGCGCGAAGCGTCTGCCCTTTGCCATCGCGAATCCGGACATCGAAGACGTTCTTCGCAAACTCATGGAGGGCGTATCGACCGGGCGACGTACGGCTCATGCGAACTTCCAGCGGTGCGACGGGCAACCCGGCGAACGTGACCTCGACCTCCATGATGCGCCGCTCCGGCGCGGTTAAGATGACGCGATACTCGACCGTGGCGGCGTCGGAGTGCTTGAGGGCGGCTCCCGCCTGCCGCCTGCCGAAATGTTAGGATACCCGTCTTCCTGGGAGGTTTCTGAGGATGCCTCTCAACCCTCGACCGTTCGTCTCCATCGTGTGCCTGCAGTTTGACGTAGACGTCTCCGCCGGAGGGTCTGAATGCGCCTACTCCTCCTCGTCTCGCTCACGCTCGTCCTGACCCTCGCCACCCCGTTCGCCCAGGCCGATCCGAAGTCCGCCAGCATCGCATGGATCGACGCGAATGCCGAGACGCTGAAGCGGGTCAACCGAAACATTTGGTCCTACGCCGAGACTGGGCTCGAAGAGACGAAGTCGTCGAAGGAGCTCCAGGACGTGTTGGCGGCCAACGGCTTTGCCGTCGAAGCCGGCGTCTCGGGCATGCCGACCGCCTTTGTCGCGTCGTTCGGGAGCGGCCGTCCCGTCATCGGGATTCTCGCAGAGTTCGACGCGCTCCCCGGCCTGTCGCAGGACGCCGTCCCCGAGCGGAAAGATCGGCCGGGTGTCGCCGCCGGTCACGGCTGCGGCCACAGCGTCTTTGGCACGGCCAGCACCGCCGCCGCGATCGCGGTCAAGCAGGCGCTCGCCTCCGGTGCGATCAAGGGGACCGTCAAGCTGTACGGCACGCCGGCGGAAGAAACCGGCATCGGCAAGACCTACATGCTCCGCGAGGGCCTCTTCAAAGAGGATGACATCATCCTGTCGTGGCATGCGGCACCAGTCACCGCCGCGGCCTACGACTATTCGAAGGCCAACGTCTCGGTGAAGTTTCGTTTCGAAGGGCTGCCGGCGCACGCGTCGACGTCGCCATTCCAAGGTCGAAGCGCGCTCGACGCGGTCGAACTGATGAGCGTCGGCGTCAACTACATGCGCGAGCACGTCAAGGAGGACACCCGCATCCACTACGTGATCACCAATGGCGGTGGACAACCGAATGTCGTCCCTCCCAGCGCAGAGGTCTGGTACTACCTGCGCGCCAACAAGCACGCGGACGTCGAAG
Organism: Acidobacteriota bacterium; assembly: GCA_020200025.1. Lineage (GTDB taxonomy): Bacteria > Acidobacteriota > Vicinamibacteria > Vicinamibacterales > UBA2999 > JAIVJN01. Next base: position 4,453 of record JAIVJN010000415.1, read on the forward strand.
AGTACTTCCAGTGGCTCAACGAGATCGCAAACGCGGCGGCCTCGATGAGCCGCACGAAGCTGACCGCGGTGCAGGTCGACGCCGACATGCACGAAGTGCTGCCGAATCGGACGCTGGCGGGCGTCATCCACCAGAACCTGGAAGCCATCGGCGCGCCGAGATTCACGGAGGAGGAAAAGGGCTTCGCGCGCAGCACCCAGAAAGATCTCGGATCGCTGCCGATGGCGCTTTCAGAGCGGGTCGAGCCGCTCCCGGAGGTTCCGCAGCAGGGCCTGGCGTCGACCGACGTGGGGGACCTCAGTTGGTTCGTGCCGGTCGGCCAGCTCACGGCGGCAACCTACACCTTTGGGGCGCCCGGCCATAGCTGGCAGATCGTCGCCTGCACCGGGACCAGCATCGGCGAGAAGGGGATGATGGTGGCGGCCAAGGCGATCGCCGCGTCCGCCGTCGACCTCTATCGCTCGCCCGAGTTGGTGAAGAAAGCGAAGGCGGACTTCGACGAGATTCGTAAGCCACTCGAGTTTGTGACCCTCGTTCCCGAGGGACAGAAGGCCCCAAAGGCGATTCGCTAGGCGCTAGGGCCACGACGATTTCCGGTGAAAGGACAGGCCTACCGCTGAGGCCGGGCGGGCGCAAGCGTCGCAGACGATTCGCGGCAAACGATAGGCAAGGCACGTCCCCGCCGGTCACGCTCGACGAGCGCAACGACCTGATCGGCCATCATCTGGACGAACAGCGGATCATCGTTGGCCGCCTCGGCGCGGACGAAGCCCAGCCCTCTCTCCTTCGCCACCTGCGCCGCTTCCACGTCGAGGTCGTAGAGCACTTCGATGTGATCGCAGACGAAGCCGATGGGACACAGCACGGCGGCGTCGAGCCCGCGTGCGCGAGCCGCCCGCAGGTGATCGCAGACGTCGGGCTCGAGCCAAGCGTCCTCCGGACGACCGCTGCGGCTCTGATAGACCACCATCCAATCGGTACGTCCGACCGCCGCCGCTACGAGGCGACTCGATTCCTGGAGTTGCTCGCGATATCGACTGCGTTCGGCCGCGGGCAGCGGGATACTGTGTGCCGTGAAGACGAGCTGCGCCCGCTCGGCAAGCCGGTGACCAAGACGCGCGAGCGCCGCTCGGACGTGAGCAGCATTGGCGGCGATGAAGAGCGGATGCGCGTACCACGAGCCGACGTAAGTGACCGCGACGTCAGGCAAGCCACGGTCGCGCAACGCCAGCCGTGCGTCGCGCACGTTCTCCTTGTATTGGCCACAGCTCGCGTAACTGCCGTGCGGCGCCATGATGAAGCCGATAGCGCGCCGGACACCGGCAGCCGACATCTCGGCCAGTGTATCGGCAAGAAACGGATGCCAGTTGCGCATGCCGACATACACCGGGATCGGCACTCCGGCCCCGGCCAGACGCGCGCCTAGCGCTTCCGCCTGGCGTCGGGTGATCTCGGCCAGCGGCGATACGCCACCGAACAGCTCGTAGTGGTGGGCGACCTCCTCGATCCGCTCCGGCGGCACGCAGCGGCCGCGCAAGACGTTCCCAAGAAACGGACGCACATCGTCGGGCCCCTCCGGGCCGCCGAAGGCGATCACGAGCACGGCGTCGAAGGACATGGTCCGCCACTATGATGACGCAGAAGTGAATATCCTTGCTGGCGAGGGCGGTCCACA
>JAIVJN010000184.1 GCA_020200025.1 Acidobacteriota bacterium
CCTCAGCACATTGCGCGGCGCATCGCCGAAGGTGAATTGGTCAGGGAGCGCAAACGCCGATGCGTCGAAGCAATTGATCAAGTCCCGCCCGGTCGGGCTCGCCTGGCAGTTGAGCGACGGTACCGGCCCCACGAGGTTCGGCCGCTGCAGCCCCGTGATCCCGATGTTGGCTCGGTCGGTAGTGATCGTCACATTCACCGGCGTGCCGCTCTGCACCGTGGTCACGCCGCCGATCTGCCATCCAGCCACGACGTACTTGATGACCGCGTTCGACGAATCCTTCAGAAACGGTACGTCGTAGATGTAGCTCGCGACGAAGCGATGTGGGACATCCCAGTTGGCTGGCCCGTAATCCCGCTCGGGATCGTAGTTGTCCATGACCGCGCCACCGCCATTCGAGTGCGTGGCCATGTCGCGAGTCCGCGACCAGGTGTAGTGTGCGTCGGCCTGCAGGCCGCGGCTCATGTGCCTGCGCAGAATGATGCTGATGGCGTCGTAGTCGGCAATCAGATCGTTCTGGATGATGCGACGCGAGCGAAAGTTCTGGCTCGGCCGCCGGGCATCCACGGCGCCCGGACCCGGTTGCGGCGTGTTGTTGAAGAAGCTGCGATCCAGGTTACTGGTGTTCGAGCCGACGTACTGGACGTCGAGCGCCGTGCCCGCCCAGAGCTCGCGCTGCACATCGAAGCTCCACTGGTTCTTGTGCGCATTTGGCAGATCCCTGGTCGGCGAGATGATGTCTGGGCGTGTCACCGGGCCAGCGACACCGGATGGATTCGCGAGAGACAATGTGGGGTTCGCAGAGTTCGAGGTGAACGTCGTCACGGCGGCCAACGGAGGGTTATTGGTCAGGAAGGTGAACGAGTTCATCTGGTTCGGGTTGTAGTAGATCCCATATCCCGCGCGCAGCACCGTCTTCTCGTTGAGCCGATACGTCGCACCGAGCCGCGGCGCAATGTCGGTATAGTTCGGCTCGTGGAACTCGAAGCCCTGAGCGGGAAAACTGCTCGGGATGATCGTCTCTTGATCCTCGGCCAGCATCGACGCCAGGCCGGCGTAGGTCTGGACGGGCGTGTTCAACTCGTAACGAAGGCCGAGGCTCAGCGTGAGATTCTGTGAGGCCTGCCACACATCGTTCACAAAGAACCCGTTGCGCCACCCGCCGACGTGGCCTTGAATCTGGTCCGTCGGTGGAATCACCCTTAGTGGCAACCCGAGCATGAAGTCGGCGACAGGATGACCGGTCATGTCGCCGGTAAAGTCGAAGCGACCCCGAGGATCGTTTGCCGCCCGCCGTCCGGTGGCGAGCCGGCGCAGGTCGAAGCCGCCCCGCACGTTGTGCGATCCACGGGTATACGCGAGGACGTTCGACGCCTGAAACGTCGTGTCGAATTGATACCAGTTCGTGCCGCCTCCGCCGAGTCCGGTGAACGGGTCGATGACGATGTTCGGAATCCCGGGATTGTTGAATCTGACGTCGCCGTCAAAGCCCGGAATGCCGAGATCTGCTCCTGCCGGCGTGAGACTGTTCAATGCGAAGTCGTTTAACGTGTCGAAGTTCACGCGGTGATAACCGATGCGGAAGTCGTTGAGCAGCGTCGGCCGCAACGTGTGCGTATAGGACACCAGCGTGTTGTGGTTGACGCGCGGTTGTGTCACCACCTGGCTGGGAAGCGCCGCGTTGAAGACGTTGCCGTTGAGGCTGTCGTGCCAGTTGTAGCGAACCGATAGGCGGACGGTATTGCCCACGTTCTGGTCGACGCGAGCAAGCAGCTGATCGACGTTGTCGGTATTTGCCGCGGGGTTCTGGAGGTTGGACGCAATCCCCGGTCGATTGGGCGACGGATAGAAGTCCAGAATTCTGCGAGCGATGGGAGAGAGCATCGACGCTGGGATGATGTTTCCCGGGAACGGTTGACCGGTGAATGGGTTCCGAATGGGGCCGCTGACCTCGGAGAAATTTCCCTGCCGCATCAGCTCCGTCGGAACCGTGACGATTGGACTCGACAGCCCTTCGCCACGCACGCCTTCGTACGCCCCAAGGAAGAATGTCTTGTTGTGGCCATCGAAGAGTTTCGGGATCACCACGGGACCGTCCATCTGGAAGCCGAATTGGTTGCGCCGCCGTGGATTCTTCGGAAGCGCCAGGTTCTCGAAGTAACCACGCTCATCGAGCGCATCGTCCTGGAAGAACTCGAACAGCGCCCCGTGGAGCGCATTGGTGCCGCTCTTGGTGACAACGTTCACGTGGACACCGAGATAGGCGCCGTACTCCGCGGACGTGCTTCCCGTCTGGATCTGGATCTCCTCCACTGCGTCGGCGATGGGACGCATGCTCGTCGCGGCCAGCAGGTTGGCGGATGAGTTGATGCCGTCGAGCGACAAGCTGTTCTGGATCTCGCGCTGGCCGGCGCCTCTGAAACTGAGGCCGATGTCGCTGTTCAACCCGCCGAGCACACCGGGGGTCGTGCTCGCGAGCGTCCACACGTTGCGCCCGGCCACCGGCAGGTCGACCACCGCCCGCTCGTCAATGCTTTCCGAGACGGTGGCCGTGTCGGTGTCGAGCACGCGGGCCGCGGCCTCGACCGTCACCGATTCGGCGAGCGCACCCACAGCGAGGACAGCGTTGGTGCGGACGACTTGATTGTTGCCGACCTGCACGCCGCTGGCTTTGAAGCTCTGAAAGCCCGCGAGGCTCACCGTGATCTCATACGTGCCGGTGCGAACGAACTGGATGTTGTAGTAACCCTCGTCGTTCGTGGTCGCGTTGTAGGTGTCCGCTGTGCCGGAGTTGACTGCCACGACCTGCGCACCGGGCACGACCAGCCCGCCACTATCGGTGACGGTCCCGACCAGCGCCGTCTGGGAGGCCAGCTGGGCGAACGCCGTGCTTGCGACGAGCACCAAACAAAGACCTGTCGTTATGCGAAGGATCATTCTGGGTCCCCCTCAACTTCCGTGGACGCGCGCAGATTCTGCATTTTGCGGGCAATGAATTTACTACGATCCGGGCCGCGTGAGTAGCGTCCACAGTCCACGGCCTGTGGTCCACGATTTTTCTGAATTCTGAATTCTGACTTTTCACTCTCGGGTCCCGGCCTGTGGTTCATCCCGCCGTACACGCAGCGCCGTGATCACCGGCAAGAACCAGACGATCGCCGCCACAATCGCGAGACCCGCGGCAATTGGACGCGAGACGAAGACACCGAGCGATCCGCGAGATGACGTCATCGCCTGGATGAAACGTTCCTCGAGCGGACCGCCCAGAATGATGCCGAGCACGACCGGACCGACGGGAATCTGCGCCCGCTCAAGGGCGAACCCGGCGATACCCATTGCGAGCATCAGGCCCACGTCGAAGTAGCTTCCGTTGATCGCGTAGGCGCCAATCACGCAAAACATGACGATGATTGGCAACAGCGTGTGCTTCGGCACTCGCACCAGCT
>JAIVJN010000416.1 GCA_020200025.1 Acidobacteriota bacterium
GATTCGGGTGACGCAGGAAGGTCTCGACGTGGCGCCCATCGCGGAGATTCGCTCGGCGGACTACCCTCCCGACGTGGTGGTGGCACAGGAGCCGGCGCCTGGGACGAGAACGGCGACGGTGCGGCTGCTCGTCAACCGCGGCGAGGATCGCGTGACGTACCTCATGCCCGACCTCATCGGCGTCAACGCCGATCGCGCGGCGGAGATCCTGCGCGCGCGCGGCTTTCGCCTCGCCGTCGTTGCGCAGCAGTCGGCGCCCGATATGCCACCCGGCGTGGTGTTGCGGCAGACGCCGGCGGGGGGGTTTCAGGTACACCCTGGCGACGCCATCTCGCTCGAGGTGAGTCGATGACCATCCGTTTGGCGCCGTCGATTCTGGCGGCCGATTTCGCTGCGCTCGGCCGCGACATCGAGGCCGTCGAGCGCGGGGGCGCCGATCTGATCCATCTGGACGTGATGGATGGCCATTTCGTGCCAAACCTCACCATCGGGCCTGCGGTCGTGAAGGCCGTCCGGCGCGCGGCGGCGGTTCCCCTCGACGTGCACCTGATGATCGAGGACCCGGACCGTTATTTGGACGCCTTCGTCGAGGCGGGCGCCTCAATGATCTCGGTCCATGTCGAAGTGCTGCCGCATCTCAATCGCACCATCGCCGCCATTCGCGCGTTGGGCGCACAGGCCGGCGTCGTGCTCAATCCCTCCACGCCGCCCACGATGCTCTCGGAGGTGGCCGGCGAGGTTGATTACGTCCTGGTGATGTCGGTCAATCCGGGCTTCGGCGGCCAACGGTTCATCGCGCGCAGCGTCGACAAGATCCGCGCCGTGCGCGCGCTTCTCGATGCCGCCGGAAATCGCGCGCCGGTCGAAGTCGATGGTGGCATCGATCTCACCACGGTTGCTGCCGTGGTCGAAGCCGGGGCGGAGATTCTCGTCGCCGGCCAAGCCATTTTCGGCAGCGGTGACGCTGCAGGTGCGGCGCGCGCCATCAAAGACGCCGCCTTGGCCGTGCGCGAGGGCGCGGCGCGATGAGCAGCCTGCCGGGGCAATCGCGTTCCCACGTGCGCGTTCGTTACGCCGAAACCGATCAGATGGGCGTCGTCTACTACGCGAACTATCTCGTATCGTTCGAGGTCGGGCGTACGGATTGGCTCCGCCAGACCGGATCCACCTACAGCGCGATGGAAGACAAAGGGGTGGGCCTTCCGGTCATCGAAGCGCACTGCGCGTATCGACAGCCGGCTCGCTACGATGATGAGATCGAGATCCGCACGACCGGCCGCTTGCTTTCGCCAGCGCGTGTGGCCTTCGAGTACGAAGTCGTGCGGCCGCGCGACGCGTTAATCGTCGCCACCGGCTCCACCATTCATGCCGCGGTCGACCGCCACGGTCGCCCACGGCGACTCCCGCCACAAGTCAAGGACCTCCTCGCATGAAGGCATTCGTCACGGGCGGAGCCGGATTCATCGGCTCGCATTTGAGCGAACAATTGTGCGCCGACGGCGCCGAGGTCGTCGCGCTCGATTGCTTCACCGATTACTATCCGCGCGCAATGAAGGAACGGAATCTGGATGGGCTGCGGCGACGCCCGCATTACCGCTTCGTCGAAGGCGCCATCGGCGATTGCGACCTGGCGTCACTCCTCGACGGGGTCACGCACGTCTTCCACCTCGCCGCCCAGGCGGGCGTGCGCAAGAGTTGGGGACGGGACTTCCAGGTCTACACGAGCTTGAATGTCGACGCCACGCAGATGCTGCTCGAAGCGTGCGTCGGACGGCCCATCGAGCGGGTCGTCTATGCGTCGAGCTCATCGGTCTATGGCGACGCTGCGGCCCTGCCGATGCGCGAGGATGCGCTGCCACAGCCGGTCTCGCCCTACGGCGTGACGAAGCTGGCGGCCGAGCAACTCTGCCATCTCTATTTCACCAACCATGCGGTGCCCACCGTCTCGTTACGCTATTTCACGGTGTACGGTCCGCGTCAGCGGCCCGACATGGGGTTCAATCGGTTCTTCAGCGCGCTCCTCGACGGGCGGCCCGTGGTGCAGTTCGGCGATGGTCAACAGACGCGGGACTTCACCTATGTGGCTGACGCGGTGCGTGCCACGGCGACGGCGGCCGTCCGTGGAGTGCCGGGCCGCGTCTACAATATTGGTGGGGGCTCACGCGTGTCTCTGCACGACATCTTCCAGATGATCGGCCGCATCGCCGGCCGGTCACTCGAGATCGATCACCAGCCGCCCCAGAAAGGGGACATGCGTGATACCTACGCGGATACGTCGCGGGCGCGGGCCGACATGGGCTTCGCGCCGGCCGTGGGGCTGGAACAGGGCCTCCAGGAGATGTTCCGCTGGATGGAAGCAACCCGAACATGACGACAGCATTGGCACGCGGACTGTTCCTGGCGATGGTGGTGTCTGTCAGCGCGTGCGCCGCCAAACAGGGTGCGGTGCCGCCGGGCACGACCGACGCCGACCAGTTTCTCTTCACGCAAGGGGAGGCGGCGCTCAAGGATCGCAAGTGGCTGCAGGCGCGTGAATACTTTCGCCAAATCGTGGACAACTACCCGCAGAGCCAGTATCGACCCGATGCCAAGCTCGCTGTGGGCGACACCTACGTCGGCGAGGACACGACCGAATCACTGTTGCTCGGCATCAACGAATATCGCGAGTTTCTCACGTTCTATCCCACCCACCCGCGCGCCGATTATGCGCAGTATCGTCTCTCCTACGCCTATGCGCAGCAGATGCTTGGCGCCGACCGCGACCAATCGGCGACGCGCGATGCCATCAAGGAGCTCGAGGTCTTCGTGCAACGGTACCCGAACAGCGCGCTCCTGCCCGAGGCGCAACAGCTGCTTCGCGAGGCGCTCGACCGACTGAGCGAAGCGAGTTACCGCGTCGGCTTCTTCTACTACCGGGCGAAGTATTGGGCCGGCGCCATCGATCGTTTTCGCGAAATCCTGGCAACCGATCCGGGCTACACCCAGCGGGACGCGGTCTACTTCCATCTAGCCGAATCTCTGCTGTTGTCCGATAAGGAGAAGAAACCTGAAGCGCTCCCCTACTACGAGCGCCTGCTCAACGAATTCGAGCAAAGCGAGTTTCTCGAACGATCGCGCAAGCGCGTCGCGGAGCTCAAGGGTGGCGAGCCCACCAGAAAGTAGGCAGTCATGCGCACATTCGGGTTACTGGTCGCGTCGGCGGCGCTCGCGGCCGGCGCTGGGGCGGATGCGCAATCGCTCGCCGGGCTCACGAGCCGCGGCTTCGACATCCCGACGGTGACCGCAGCCCACGTGGAGTGCACCGACGTGCCGACGTCGACCGAGCCGGTCGTGTCGCTGCGCATCCTGGCCGGCCACTCTCCCGATCTGCACGCGCAGTTCTCGGCGGGCGAAATCGTCGTGCTCACGCAGACGGTCACCGACGGCCTCGCGCCTGGCCAGC
>JAIVJN010000185.1 GCA_020200025.1 Acidobacteriota bacterium
CGCACGATCACGCTGGTCTGGCAGGCGGCGGCAAGCGGCGCGGCGGTGGCGAGCTACATGGTCAACGTGACGGGCGCGTTCACCGGTACCGTTCCGACGACCGCTCGAACCCTGAGCGGCACCGTCGGACCCGGCACCTACAACGTCAGCGTGCGAGCCGTCAACGCCTGTGGGAACAGTGGCTGGACGCCGTCGCAAGCGGTAGCGGTTCAGTGACACGGCAGGCGGCATACGGCAGACGGCAGGCGGCACACGGCACACGGCACACGGGATACGGCAGGCGGCAACGGCCGGCGGTTTGTAATGGGCAGTTGGCAGTTGGCAGTTCGACAAACTTTAAGCCACACGAAGATCGCGACGGCCACGAAGACTCTGAACTCTGCACTCTGAACTCTCGAGAATCGCCATGGCTCATACACACGTACCGCAACGGCGCAATTTCCTGAAGCTGAGCGCGCGGCTGGCGGCGCTCGGCCTCACCGGTTTGGGCCTCGGACCTTCGCGGAAGTTCTTTACGGCCGATGTGAGCGCAGCGGCGCACGTGAGCGACTACAAGGCGCTCGTGTGCCTGTACCTCTTCGGCGGCAACGACAGCAACAACATGATCGTGCCGGTGGACACAGCGCGGTACGCCGCCTATCAAAGCACGCGTGGCGGTCTCGCCTTGACCGGGAGCAAGCTCTTGTCGCCGATTCCGGATGCGGCCGGCAGTCCTTATGCCTTGCATTACGGCCTGGCCGAGCTGAACCAGCTCTACTCGACGGGTCACCTGGCGTTCGTGCTCAACGTCGGACAACTGAACCGTCCGCTGACGCGCGATCAGTATCTGCAAGGGGTGTCCGCGCCGTCCAACCTGTTCTCGCATTCCGATCAGACCACTCAGGCACAGACGGGCACGTCGCTGCCGAGTGCATCGGGGTGGGGTGGCCGGTTGCTGGATCTGTTCGGCGCCACCGACACGCTTGCGGCTGTCTCAGTATCCTCGCCCGCGTTGTTTCTGCAGGGCGTTGATGTCCGTGGCAATGTCATCCCGCCGGGTGCCAATCTGAGCCTGTCTGGAATGAGCTTCTGGCCGCCGCAAGCGGCTGATGCCCGGCGACAGGCCGTCAACGCGATGGTGCTGCTCGACGGCGGCAACCCGGTGCGCGAGGCGGCCAATCAATCCTTCGCCGACGGCCTGCAGCTCGCCGATACGCTGCAGTCCAACGGCAGCTTGCCGCCGCTCAGCGTCAGTTTCCCGGGGACGTCGATCGGCAACCAGTTGAAGGAAGTGGCGCGGCTGATGCGCGTGCGGTCGCAGATGGGGCCGGGACGCCAGGTGTTCTTCTGCTCGATGGGCGGCTTCGATACGCACAGCTCGCAGGACTGGACCCACTGGAATCTGCTGCAGCAGCTCTCACAGGGGCTGGCCGCGTTTGCCACGGCCACCCAGGAGCTCGGTCTCGCCCAACAGGTGACGGCCTTCACGCAATCCGAGTTCAACCGCACGATGCAATCGAACGGCAGCGGCAGCGATCACGCCTGGGGCAGCCACCAACTCGTGCTGGGCGGCGCCGTGAGAGGGGGCATCTACGGTCAGATGCCGACATTCGCCTTCGCCGGACCGAGCGACGCCAACAATCGTGGCGTGTGGATCCCGACGATCTCGTCGGCGCAGTTCGGCGCCACGCTCGGCCGCTGGTTCGGCGCGTCCCCGGGTGAGCTCGGGTGGGCGTTCCCGAACCTGACGCAGTTCCCGACTGCCAACGTCGGATTCATGCTCTAGTCGGACAGTCGGCTAGCCACGAGCACACGAGGACCACGAAGAAAAGAACATTCTCACGTTCTCTTCGTGGTCGTCGTGCTTCGTGGCTAGAAACTCACGAGCTCTCTGAACTCAATTGTGCACTTTGCACTCTGCACTTTCGCTGAACGCTGCACTCTGAACTCTTCGGACACTCCGCTCGCCGAGGTGCGGCGCTACGGAATATTGACGACCTGCACCGCGGTGGCTGTGCTGATCCCGCAGGCGTTCGTGGCCGCCACGCTCAACCCATACGCACCTGGCCCGACCGCGCCGCTCAACGTCCGACCCGTCGTTGGGAAGCTTCCGACGAACGAACCGGTCACATTGAGGACGAATCCAGTCGGCGCGCCGCCTAACGGCGACGGTTCCCACACGACGTAGATCGTATTGCCGATCTTGTATGCCAGGAAGCGGTTGGGCGTGCCCGGCGCCGACGAGCACATCGCTGACGGCAAGGTGACGGTGACGATATTCGACGACGTGCTGATGCCACCGGCGTTGACCGCTCGGAGACTGAGGTTGTAGGTCCCGGCCGGCACACTAGAGAAGCTGGCACTCTCGCTCAAGCCGAGTGGAATCGACGTTGTCGCCGAGCCGGTCACGTCGAGCATGAGCGAGGTCGGTCCGCTGCCGCCGAACGTGTTGCGCCAGGACAAGCCCAGTGTGGCTCCGCTGATGACGCGTTGCAGGAGAGTCGGCGCGGAGGGGGCGACCGACAGGTTGACGAAGATGCGAATCTCGTGCGACACGCCACTAAGGGACGCCCCCGACAGCGTCCGCAAACGCACGTAGAACGCGCCGGTGGGCGCGTTGAAGGTCAAGATGGGCGATGCGTTTGCCGTCGGCAAGCTGGCGAGCGTCTCACCCGGATTCACGCCACCTTCGACGACATAGCTGGTGGGCGCGAGTCCGGCGCCGGGCGGCGTCCAGCGCAAGGTGACTTGGTTGCCGACGATCGAGGACGCAAGAAGCGCCGTCGGCGGCTGCGCTGTCGTGTTTTCGTTCTGGCTGATGGCGACCGACCAGCAGACCAGCGACCCGATGTCGCCCCCGGTGTCGTCGACGACTCGAAGCCTCCACGTGCCGTTGGCCGCGACGCCGGACTTGCCGTTGAAGGCGGACAAGGCCGCTTCCGGTCGAAACGTCCCCGCAAACGGCGTCACGCCCGCGGTGATGGCGGTCGCCGCTGCATCGTCGAAGTTGGTACGGTCACCGCACGAATTGCCGTAATTGTTGTTACTGCCGCCGTTGTCGCTGGAAAGCTCGACGATCGTGTTATCCGGGCCGATGAGCGAGATGTCGAGATCGCCGTTGAACGTATGCGTGATATGGAGCGAGACGGTCACTTTCGTGATCGGCGCGGTAAGGCCAGAGATCTGGAGAGAGGACTCGGTTGTGCCGGACGTGACGCCCGGAGCGCCCGGCGGGATGGGGACTGCGGTGGTGTTGTTGAACTGCGGCGAGATGAGCAGCGTGAAGCCGAACAGGGCGCCGATATCGCTGCCCGCGTCGTCGAAGACATACAAGCTCCATGTGCCGTTTGGATTGGTGCCATTGAAGGCCGCGAGCGAGGTCGAGTAGGGACCGGCTGGGGCGGGTGCGGTCAAGACATCTCCGGGCGAGACGTCCGTCGGCGCGTAGGTGCCGGTCAGGAT
>JAIVJN010000417.1:0-2295 GCA_020200025.1 Acidobacteriota bacterium
CATAGAGGCAGCGCACGTGGTCGAGGGCGACCTGCGCGGCGTAGAGCACCGTCGATCGCATCGGCACGAGCTCGAGCGCGCCGACGGCGACGAGCACGAGCGCGGCGGCCGCCGCCAGCGCACTCAGTCGGTGTGGCCATGCGAGCAGATGACGGGGGTCGGCCCCCTCTTGACGCAGGTGCGCTTCGATTCGCGTCCGCAAGCCAAGCGGCGCCGTCTGGCGGAGCTGCGCCGCCCGCGTGCGCAGCAAGTCGCGCGCGACCCGGCCCCGGTCGGCCTCCGCCGCGCAGGAGCCACACTCGGACAAGTGTGCATGCACCGCGCGAGCGATGTCGGCGTTCGTGGCACCGTCCAGAAACGGTGGCAGATACGACTCAATCTGGCGACAGTTCAGGATCACGATCACGGAGCTCAGAGTTCAGAGTTCAGGAGTTCAGAGTTGACGATCAATGGCCCACGAGCGAAGGCGGGCCGTCTGTCCGTCCATTTTCCTCGTTAGACGCCTGCGGCCCGACCGGGTGCGGCACGCGCACGGGCGGCGCAATCAAGCGGTCGTGAAGCTGTCGCCGGCCCCGAGCGATCCGCGACATCACGGTGCCGATCGGCACGTCGAGCGTCGCAGCGATCTCCTGATACGAGAACCCTTCGACATCTCGCAGCCACACGGCCTGCCGGAAGGCCTCGGGCAGGCTGTCGAGCGCCCGGCGCAGATCCTCATCCAGCGTCTGTCGCAGTAACAAGGTCTCGGCACTGTCGGCAAGCGGCGTCGCGAGTCCGCCGTCGCCCTCGGCCGCCCGCTCAACCGCGTCCGAGTCGTACTCCACGCGAGACCGTGCCGCGTCGCGGCGCCGATTGCGCCAGGTATTTTGCAGAATCGTGAAGATCCAGGCCCTGAAATTCGTGCCTGGCTCGAAGCGCGCGCGCGAGCGAAATGCCTTCAGATACGTGTCCTGCACGAGATCTTCGGCGGCCGCCGCGTTCCGCGTCAGACGCAAGGCGGTTCCGTAGAGGCTGTCGACGAGCGCCAGGGCATCGGCGGTGAAGCCGTCGCCGGCGGCGTCCACCGTCGGGTCACGGCGTCGCGCAAAGAGCATGCGTGGTCCGGGCCGCGACTGCTTCGATAGAACCCCGCAGGCGGCGAGCGTATTCCCGCCCCTCGTCGGGGTCGGCGGCCCGTCTCAAGTATAGGACAGGCGCCCGGGGACCAGATCTTGCTCAGGCTCGCGCGGTCGCGCGCGCCACGTTGGTCTCAGTCGTTGCCGTCGATGCGGGAACGCACCTGATCATTGCGGCCATCGCCCCGGGACAGTAAGATGCTTCGCAGCCTGCCAGGAGTGAGATTCATGCACATCCCCACGCGGGGCCGGAGCCGGAAGAGTGTCGCCTTCGTGCTTGCTGCGGCGGTGCTCTGCGCCGCCAGCGCCCGCGAGGTCGCCGCGCAAACGGGCTTCGTCCCTTATTACGGCAAGAACCAGATCCGCTACGACACGTTCAATTGGCAGATCTACACGACCGATCACTTCGAGATTTATTACTACCCGGAAATCGAGCCGCATCTGGAGCGCTTCGCCGGCTACGCCGAGAGCGCGTATCAGCACGTGAGCTCCGAGCTCAAACACGACCTCGCCTTCAAGGTCCCGCTCATCCTGTTTCAGACGAGCAGCGAGTTCTTCCAACAGAACGTGATTCCGGGCGCGGCACAGGAAGGCGTGGGCGCCTTTGCGGAGCCGAGCCGCCATCGCATCACGATGCCGATGGACGAGCCGCCCGATCTGCTCTATCGGCTCATCACGCACGAACTGACGCACGTGTTTCAGTTCGATATCATCCCGACCTCGCTCATCCGCCGCAACATGCCGCTCTGGGTGAGTGAGGGCATGGCCGACTACATGACGGGGATCTGGCGTCCGCTCGACCTGATGACCGTCCGCGACGCCTCGGTCGCCGACATCGTCCCGAAGATGAGCGACCTCGAAGGCTACGGCGACTTTTCCAACCCTCGTCTGATCTACAACCTGGGGCATGCGGCGTTCGAGTTCATCGAAGCCAAGTGGGGCAAGGAAGGCGTGCGCCAGTACGTGTTCGCCCTGCGCAAGAGCGTCATCGGCGGCGGCGACGACGCCTACCAGGAAGCGTTTCAGATGGACGCGGAGGAATGGGACCAGCAGTTCGACCGCTATTTGAAGGATCGCTTCAAGCCATTCCGAGACAAGGAACGTCCGGCCGACTACGGGCGGGATCTCGCCCCCGATCAGGACAAGCAGAAGTTTGCCAACGTGCTCTCCATCGAGCCGT
>JAIVJN010000417.1:2340-5774 GCA_020200025.1 Acidobacteriota bacterium
CGATCGCTCATCGTGCAGAACGTGTTGACACGCAAGACCGAAGTGCGCATACCCATGAACACGGTCGACGGTCCCGAATCGCCCGACATCCATCCCGACGGCAGGCTGGTCGCCTTCTCCGCAATGCGCGGCGGCATCGCCGACATCTACACGGTGAACCTCGAGACCCGCGAGGTACAGAACCTCACGAAGGACGAGTTCGCCGACTACGCGCCGACCTACGCGCTGGACGGCAAGTCGCTGATCTACCTGGCTCGCATCAGCGGCAACGAGAAGATCTTCCGCTTGGACCTGGCCAGCGGAGAGAAGACGCAGCTCACCTTCGGCACGCATGACGACGCGTCGGCGCAGTTTCTCGATGCCGACGTGCTGATCTTCCCGTCCACCGCAACCGATCCGGCGCAGCCTATCGAGCCGGACGTGGCGAGGAACGGCAATATCTACAATTTGTGGACGCTCAACACCAAGACCGGCGAGTTGAAGCAGTACACGGATGCGCTCACCGGTAACGTCTCGCCCGTCGTTCTCAGAGAGGGCAACGACCCGCGAATCGCCTTCGTCACCTACTACAAGAACGATTACGGCCTGCACGTGCTCGAGCGCAAAGAGCCTCTCAATCAGGCGGCGTCGTCGGATTTCGGGTCGCCGGGGCCGGTCATCGATTTCCAGGCGCCGCTCACGCACACGCTCGTCGCCGAGAACAAGAAAGAGAAGGGCAAGTTCGAGAAGATGTTTCTCGAGGGCCGACCGCCGGTGAACGTCGGCGTCACGAGCGGCGGCGACTTCTTCGGTGGCACGCAGATCGCGTTCACCGACGTGCTCGGCGACCAGCAGTTCAGTATGTTCGCCGCCTCGGTCTCGCAGTATCGGACCTTGTCGTTCTCGTGGCTCAATCTCGAGAAGCGGCTGCAGTATGCCGTGCAGGGCTACTCGCAGACCCAGTTCTTCTACGGGCAGGGCCTCGACGGCATCTTCTACGACACGGGCGTGCTGCTCGACCGTGACTTCGCGGTGGCGACACGTACCGTGCGCGGCGCGACGGCGTTCGGCATCTACCCGTTCAACCGCTATCGCCGCATGGAGATCTACGGCGGCGTCAACTACTACGAAGAGCAATACGACGACCCAGGCCTGGCCGAATACTCCGAGAGCTACCAGCAGCAGACGTTCGGTCGCACGCTCTTCAACAACGGCACGCTCGTACCGCTCGGCGTCGCATTCGTTCAGGAAACGACGATCTTCCGTGAGTTCGGGCCGCTCGCCGGCAGCACGATGCGCGTGGCTTACGAGGTGGCGCCGAAGCTCGGTGATTCGCTGTCGCGTCAGGCGGTCGACGCCGACGCGCGCAAGTACTACCGCATCGCCGGCTCGGGTCTCCTGGCGCTGCGGGCCCGCGGTTTCAAGAGCTGGGGCGACAATCCCGACTACACCTACTTCGGCGGCAACTCCGAGATGCGCGGATACGACTATCTGTCGTTCGTCGGGCAGAATGCGTTCTTCATGAACGCAGAGGTGCGCTTCCCACTCATCAACGCGATGGCGACCCCGATCGGCATTCTCGGCGGGATTCGCGGGACCTTCTTCGCCAACCTGGGCGGCGCCTCGTGGGACAACCAGGACTTCAAGCTGTGGACCAGTGAGGCCTCGACCGAGACGCCGATCATTCGGACGGTCTGCACGTTGACATGCGTCCAGGTGTTGGGGGACGCACGGAGCGTGAGCGGCTTCCGTTTGGTCGATGGCCGCGCCTCGTACGGCGTCAGCCTGCAGACCTTCGCACTCGGCTTCCCCGTCCATTTCGACTGGTCGTGGAAGACGCTCTTCAACAAGCAATGGGAAGACATCGCGTTCTCGCAGTCCGGGGGCAGCTCGGCGTTCCGCAAGCCGAAGTTCACGGTGTGGATGGGATACGACTTCTAACAGGTGCGACGGGTGCGATAGGTGCTTGGGTACTTAGGTGCGGGTGCGACGGGTGCACCCGCCCAAAGTACCGGCGCACCTGTCGCACCCGCGCCCTGCACCTAAGTACCTGTCGCAGCTGCCGCACCTGTTGCACCCGGCCCGCCAACCTGTCGCACCTGTCCGTCGCACCCGCACCGAAGTGCCTACGTACCGAAGTGCCCACGTACCCACGTACCTGTCGCACCCGGCTACTGTCTCTCTTTCCTCGCCAGCCGCTCCGCTCGCCGCGCGTGCGCGTCCCGGCAGCGCGCTTCATCGTCCGGCGTCTCCATGATGAGCGGTGCCACGGGCTGAGGCCGGCCATCGGAGTCGATCGAGACGAATGTCAGATAGGCGTGGCTCGTCAGCTTGCGCGAGCCCGTGAGAATCTCTTCCGAGAAGACTTCCACTTCGACCTCGAGCGACGTCCGGAACGTGCACGTCACCCGTGACTTCAGGATGATCATGTCGCCGACTTTGATCGGGTGCAGAAACTCGAGGCCGTCAACGCCGGCGGTGAGCGCAAGCCTGTTGGTGTGGCGATGAGCCGCGATCGCACCGGTGATGTCGATGAGATGCATCACCGTGCCGCCCAGAATGAAGCCAAGAGGATTGGAGTCGTTGGGAAGAACGACCTGGACGGTCTCACTGGCCGAGTCTTGCCAGCGTTTGGGGTTGAGAGACATACGCGCCCGCGAGTGTAGCGTGGGCGCTACGAGCTGCGGGAAAAGATCAAAACAACACGAAGATCATCTCTGAAAGGTCACGAAGGAAGATCTTTTCTAAGAAGATTTCTTCGTGCGTCCTTCGTGTTTCTCGTGTCCTTCGTGTTGTTTTATTGGCTGATCTCAGTTCGACAGTCTGAGCTCGCTGCGCTCGAGATCGAGCGACACCCGATACGGGCTCAGGAACTTGTGACCGACGATGCCGCCCACCTGGAAGCCGAGGAGCACACTCGGCGCTCGCAGATTGAGGACGACGACCGAGAAGTTGCGATACGCAATATCGCTGAAGGTGAGGTCCACGCCGGGGAGCAGGAAGGCGTCGCGGTCCCACCCCGACGTGCCGTACACGCGCAGCGCGATCTTGCGACTCGCCCGCGTGACCAGCGAATCGGCCGTCGACTTGCTGATCGAGATGACCTCGCCCCCGGTATCCACGACGAAATAGGTCGGCCGGTTCGAGTTGATGAGCCCGCGAACCATCGACAGCCGATGGTGGCGCATGGGCAGGGTGAAATCGGCGGGCTCCTCGGGCAGATGCTCGGCGATCGTCAACTTCTTCTGGGCATAGTCGATCGTCATCGAATAGCCGAGTGCAAGCGGTGAGAAGCTCTCGGTCTCGCGCTTCGGGATGCCGCGCAGCGCCGGCGCTTTGATGATCGTCGGCACGTTGGCGAGCTTGAGCGTGCCGATCTCGAAGGTGTCGAGACGACCGAGCTGCAGCCCGCGCAGGCCCACCTCACCGACGCCCGCCGACAGTGTGTAGGTGAT
>JAIVJN010000418.1 GCA_020200025.1 Acidobacteriota bacterium
TTGCCGTACGTCCGTCCTTCGCCTCTGACCGGCAAGTCCGTGCGCTTGCCGCCTTCAACTTTGTACAGGACCACGTTGTCTTCGAGCGCGTTGGCCCGAACGATGTAGTAGTTGTCCTGGTTCTGATAGCGCCACACGAGCCCGGCCGCTTGATCGACGCGCCCCGAAATCGGCTTGAATCGAACCGACAAGTCGGCGTCCGTGGTCGTGGGGTCCGATAGCACTGCGACCGGAAACCGCGACCGCGTGGAATCCGCGTCGGTCTGCGCGAGCACCTTGTTAGATCCGTCCGTCTTCACAACCCATCTGCCGGGACGGCCGACGCCAGCCGTGTGCCCGAACTCGAAACCTTTCGGTGGCTGATCGACGGTGTCCTGGCTGAAGTCAACCGTGCGACTGGCCGCATGTGCGACAGCCAACGCCAGTACCCACGTCAAAGCGATCGTCGTCCTCATGTTTCCTCCCATCGGTTTGCCGTGCGGCCCTAGCCCTCAGCATGTCGGCACACTACACACCCCGCTGCAGGCTCGTCGTCGTGAGCGCCACTTGCTCTTCGGGTGGCCGCAGGTGGCGAAACGATCGGTAGAGCGCCAGGTCGTACAGGATCTTCAGTGTCCCACCGATCAACAGCGGGGCGGCGAGCGCGAGATGCTGCATCGCCACTCCGCCGACCAGCGGACCGACAGCCCACCCGGCGTTCCGTGTCACATTCGTCATGCCGCTTGCGTACGTACGCGACGATGGCGGTACTACGGCCATCACGTAGGACTGCCGTGTCGGCACGTCCATCTCGACGAGCGCCTCGCGCGCAAGGAACAGGGCTGCGGCGATACTGGCGCTCGGGGCGAGTGGCGCGAGCATGAGGAAGACGCTCGACGGCAGGTGCGTAAACACCATCGTATTCAGGAGCCCGATCCGCCGCGCGATCCAGGCGGCAGCGAAGTGAGACAGCACATTTAGCACCCGCGCGGCGAAGAAGAGCCACGCCAGCTGCACTTCGGACGTTCCGTATCGCTGGAAGAACCAGTAGGCGACCAACGCGGAGCTCAGGAAGCCTCCGCCAATGCTATCCAACCCGAACAGGACCATCAGGCGGCGCACGATTCCTCGCGTGTTCGGGTCCACTGCAGCAGCACGGGTTCGTGGGGGCAGTGGATCGACGCATTCGACGGCCGGTCTCAGCAGTGCGTACGGAATCGTCGCAAACATCACGGCAACACCGCAGGCGACGAACGTCCACATGTGACCTGTGGCGTCCGCCAGTTCGAACCGGCGAACCAGCAGCGTCGGCAACATCGCCGCCAGTGCGCCAAGCGCGTGGCCAGTGTCGATGACGACGTTGTACCAGGCCAACGTCCACGTGCGGCGCTCGTCGGTGGTCGTCGCCGGAAGGAGCGCCTACTCCAAAGCTGCAACATATCCCGCACCGGTCACGAGCCCGACGGCAATCAACGAACGGCGCCGGCCCCACCGGTCCGCCTGGAAGCCGACGAGAAGGGTTACCGCGGCGTTTGCCGCCATTCCCGTGCCGATGACCAGCCCGATCTCCGAGCCCGAGAGGCCACGACGGGCAAGGTGGAGCGCAATGATGATTCCAACCGTGCTGACCGCAGCGGCGCGGACAGCGCCAGCTGCACACACCAGCGCGGCGTCGCGCGACAGCGCGTGGACCGCCGGCGAGCGCACTGGTGCTCGTTGCATGACTACTCTTGCGCTGTGCCCGTAGAAGCGCCTCGTCGTCGGCGGGCCAGCGGGCGTGGGCCTGCGGGCCGTGAGGCGCGCTCGAACGATCGGAACAGTGCTTCGAAGAGAGTCATGCCTTGCTCGAGCAGTACGTGGTCGTCTGGATAGAGCGCCTGAAGGCCGTCGACCAGGCCGCCCATGGCCGCGGCTTCCGGAGCGCCGAATCGCTCGTCTTTTAGATCGAGGTCGTGAACGATACTGGCGAGACGATTCACGGCCACGTCCGCGATCGCAAACCTGTGCACGAGCGTTTCGAACGTGCACCACTCGCCGTGGTGGGTGAATTCCACGCCGAACATGTCGAACGGGATGGCGTTGCCCGACGCGGGCGGCTGATCGACAAAGCCAAATCGTGCCTCCGGATCGATGAACCGCTTGATCAGCCAGGCGCTTCCCATCCGGTCAATGCCAGGTCGAGGCCGAGTCACCCACGTACGTGCGACGTACGCATCACGCGCGCGCTGTCCCGATGACCGGTCGCCGTCACCGCGTGGCTCGCCTGCGAGTGCCTGCTGGAGCTCACCAATCAACGTCGCCGCACGATCCCGACCGGCACTCGCGAAGAAATCAATCGCCTCAACGGCAGCGAGCCGTTGACGAAACGTCTCCACCATTCGAAGAGCGGACTGACGTGAACGCCGCGGAGCCCGTTTGCGGCGCGCGGCCGCGAGCGAACAATCGAGCGCCCGACACAAGGTGGCGTAGTCGTTCTCGCGCGTCCGGCGGAACTCCTGGATCAACTCATCGCTCGACCAGGTCTCGACGGTATCCGCCGTAAACAGGGTCGCCTGCCCGCCTGCCGCTTCGATCTCGGTCTTCAGCCACTCGAAATCTTCGCGCGCGGCAGGGGAGTCGGGAAGTACGTAGACGGCCTGTTTGACCGCAATGGCGCCGAGCTGTTGGAGACGACGCCATGTGCGCACCCGAAGATTCGATGGCTTGGCCGGCAACTGATGAACGAGCAAGAGCCAGCGAGGAGCCTTCGCGGAGCGGTCCGGAGCCGGCGCCCGTGCGGTCGCGGCAGCCGACCGCTGGGGGTGAGGCTGAGCCGCTGAACTGCGCGGCCTCAATGTCCCGTCGACGCGGGCTTACCTGTTTGATCGACGGCCGCACGGACGCCTGCGGCCAGCTTCTGCGCGGGCCCTCTGCCCCAGTAGTGGAGGAAATACACCTTCGGTTCTGTCGTGGTCATGTGATGGTGAATGGCCACGATCTCGATGCCGTTTGCGCGGAGCGCCTTCAACACGGGAGTGACTTCCTCGGCCCGCATCGCCACATCACCCGCGACCACCGCCTCAGCATCGCTGCCGTAGAACGCGGCCCATGTGTTGAGGCCCATCCGTGCGTTGATGGTGGCGCCCATTTCCTTCAGCGGGATGTCGGATCGGCCAATCGTGATCTTGTAGACGGCGCCGCTCTGCTCGCCTTCGTGGCCGACGATCTTCGCGAGCCGTGAGGTGTCGAGTTTCCCTTCGATCGGCTTGCCCGCGTTGGCTGCCGCTGCGCGGCGAGACGGCGTCTTGCCGAGCAACGCGAGCGCCGGGGCAATTCGCTTGGCGATGTCCGCCGACGTGCCGTGACCGTGCACGTGCATGTAGAAGATGCGAGGCGTTTCGTAGAAGAAATGGTTGTGCAGCGCGGTGACGTTGAGGCCGTTATCCAGTACCGCCGACATCACCGGATTAACTTCCCCTTCCGTCAAGACCAGGTCGCCCATCATCACGTCGCCGTGATGACCTTTGGCGAGAGCGATCCAGCCACCGAACCCGAGCGGCGTTGGTGTGGCGATACCATCAACGCTAACGCTGAGGTCGTTCCTGGGGATGTTCACCTTGAGCACGCCATCTTTGAAGTCCCCCTGACGGCCGAGGGTTTTCAACACGGCTGCGTAGTCCGCCGGCATCTCCTGAGCAAGCGCCGGCTGAGCCAAAACCACAGTTGCGATCAGAATGAGTAGGCTGCGCATGCTGCATGTATAGCACAACACATGTTACACATAGATGTGACGCGTGAAACAGCTCCGTGGCTAGCACTTCAGTACGGTCCTCCCGGCCCTGATCAACTGGAGTCCTGCGCGGGCAGTGGTCAAGTTTGAAAAATTCAGCAGCTAGAGGGTTACGGCCGAATTCTGCGGCGGTATGCAAGCCTAACCGGACGTTGTGTCAGAATCGACCGCATGCACCCTCACCAGTCGAGCGCACGCGGCATGATGCAATGGTGGCGTGTTCCCGGCCCCGATGAAGCGTGGTGGTCACCGGGGCGGGCAGTGGTGGTGGGGTTGGTCGGAGCCTTCGCCAACTCGGCGGCGATCCGGCTCACCGAAGCTGCCGGTATCGAGGCGGGCACTGGCGGCTTCGCCCGATGGCTCTTCTCGAACGTGAACGATTGGTTCGGAACATCCCTGCCGACGCGCTTGGGACCTATCGGTCAGGAAACGTTTCACACGGTTGTCGGCGTCGTTTCTGCGCTGATCTACGCTGGCTTTTTCTACCGGCTCCTTCCGGGTCCCCGCTGGTTACGGGGTCTCGTCTACTCACAGGGAATGTGGGCGATGCAGGCACTCGTGGTGCTGCCGTGGCTCGGCCAAAGTTATTTCGGTGTTGGCATTTCGTCGTCAGCGCCTGTTTGGTCTTGGCTACTTAACGCCCTCTATGGCGTAGTGATTGGGGCGCTCTACGTGCCCGCTGGGGAGAAACGCACAACGGGGGCTCGCTCAGAGTGAGATCGATGGATTCATCCTCGACGTGCCGACGAAGCACGTCCAGGTTGTCGCCGTAGTACAGACGGTTCATGCGCGGGATTGTAGCGCAGCCGAGCGGCCCGATTACTCAGGCCGCTGTTTTCTCGGCTGCGTCCAGCAGCGCCACGATGTCGGAGATGTTCCATACGCGCTGCGTCAGGCCGCTTCCACCGCCGGGGTGACGCGCAGCGTCTGATGCACGCGCACGAAGTAGTACCAGACGAAGTGCAGGTGGTGAACCGTTTCACTTCGGGGCCGACCCGCGTCTCGCAACGTGGCTGGCTTCAACTCCGGCCTAGCCGCGTTTCATTGGTCTGCAGACACACACTGGAAACATGCTGTTCCACCGCATACGTTGGAAAGGCGCAGTGAATCTGAGCCGCCAGCATTGACTTGGCGGGCCGTCGCTCTAAATTGCGCTCGCGGCGAGCAAACCCGAAAGTGGATTTTGAATTGTGATAGGCCTGTGATACGTCAGGCTCGAAACCTCGAAGAACATCGAGATTTACGGAGGCACACGGAGGGATCGATTTGGAAGATTAAGTCGCTGATCGCCTGTGCGTTGCGGTGCTTCGAAGTGGCTCCCTGTTGCTCGACCGCCTCGCTTTCCAAGCGTGCTCCTTCAACCACTCGGACATCTCTCCGTCTTTAGAATCAACAACTTACGACTGCCATTCAAGCGAAAGAAGTGCGAATTGTGTAACACCTCATAATGTGCCGCGATCACTCAGACCATTTCAGTATAGCCGCCCGAACGCTCGGGCGCGCGTAGTTGCGTCCGGCATCGAGAGCGCCGCACACGACAGCAAATGGCACTCTTCGCCCTGGGAATCGGCGGCTCACGTCGTTCGATTGCCCTTGGGCGGTGGCCGCGGCTCAGATAGATCGGCTCGGAGCCAGGCTTTCGCGATTGTCCACTCGCGCACGACGGTGGCCTCCGAAACGCCGATCACCTCGGCCGCTTCCTCGATCGTCAACCCGCCGAAATACCGGAGTTCCACGATACGTTCCTGGCGCGGGTTGAACGCCGCCATGCGCTGGCAGCGATTCGTGCAACGCGAGGACGTCGATTCGAGGACGCTCCGTCGCTTCGTCACCGACCAGTGTGACGCGTTCGAGTCCCCCGCCGCGCTTGTCCGCGACACGCGCACGCGCGTGATCGACCAGAATCCGGCGCATCAGGCTGGCGGCAACGCCAAAGAAGTGTGCCCGGTTACGCCATTTTACGTGCCGCTGATCGACGAGGCGGACGTACGCTTCGTGCACGAGGGCGGTTGCTTGGAGCGAATGTCCTCCGGCTTCACGACGCATCTGCGCCGCGGCGATGCGCCGGAGGTCGTCGTAGACGTGCGGAATGAGCTGGTCGAGCGCCTCACGCCCCCCATCACTCACCGCGAGAAGCAGTTCTCTAATCCTGACCACGTTTGGCGGGGGATCGGTCATCAGATTGATCCAGAGGATAAGTCACGTTGCGATGGCGCTCAAATAGCGGTGGCGGCGGCGTGTGTGTAATGGATGACCTGCCATGTTGACCGTCGATCGCATGGTGACGTAGTAGAATCCGCGCAAGCCGCCCGACATCCGATCTAGTCCCGCAGCCGTTACCCGGCTGCGGGCACCGAACTTGACGCGCTAGCCGGTTGGAGCCCGAGATGACACCGGAACGCTGGGAACGCATCCAGGTGCTATATCACGCTGTCCGCGCCCTGCCGGAGAGCGAGCGTTCTCAGTTC